>JBBQPM010000022.1:0-53663 GCA_038217425.1 Gemmatales bacterium | reverse complement strand
CTTTGGTCCCTGGGTTGCGAGTACGCAACCCAGGGCTTTGAGATCCAACCCCTTCGGGGTAAATGCAAACTACTTTACTCATTCAGTTTACGTTAGAAGGTAGTGGAAAAGTGGCGCTGTCCAACTAGTAACGTCGATGGTGGTGATGATGCCCCACGCCGAAACCGATGCCGATGCCGATCGGAGGCGGCGGCGGATAGTAGTACGGATCCTCCACGTACACCACGCGCCCCACGGGCCGAGCCGGATGCACGACCACCGGTCCGCTGCGGTACGTCTGCATGAACTGAATGACGCCCTGGCTCACGCCTTGCTGCTGCAGATCGATGAGATCGGTCGAGGTCAGGTTGAACTGCGAGCGCCGCACCTGGATCTGGTTGATGATGGTCTGATCGGGAACTTTGCTCTGGGACATCTGGATGACTTCCTGGACGCTCATGGGCGGATTCTGGGCGTGATAGGCGTCGACGGCCTGCTTGTGGCGTTCTTCGCGGCGATCTTCGGCGCTGCCGACGCCGGCGCCGAGCAAAGACCCGGCTCCTGCGCCGATGGCCGCGCCTGCGAGGGGATTGCCGCTGGCGGCGCCGACGAGCCCGCCGAACAGCGCCCCGACGCCGCCGCCAACCGCCGCCCCCGTGCCGGTGTTGGTCTGGCAACCGCTGCCGGCGAGGGTGATGACGCCTATTCCCAAGAAGCCTAAGGTGCGGAACATGGGAGAATCCTGCGGGTCCAGAGTCCGTGTCATTTTCGAGCGGGGCGAATATGCCGATCTTCCGTCGACTCGTCAAGAGGAGTCTTTTTTCCCCGCCTGAACGTGCATACAATATCGTCAGCGTGCGCGCCCCATCCATTATCGCCCACCGGGAGATCCAAGGTATGAGACCACGGGCCCTCTTTTCGCGTCTGCCGATGTCGGCCTTGACGCTTCTTCTATGCCTGCCGGCTTTGACGTCCGCTCAAGATCCGCAGCCCCAAAAAGTCACCGCCGTCGAAGGCATCACCGAATACCGCTTCGCCAACGGCGTCCGCTTCCTCCTCTTCCCCGATGCCTCCGCCAGCAACGTCACCGTCAACATGACCGTCCTCGTCGGCTCCCGGCACGAAGGCTACGGCGAAACCGGCATGGCCCACCTCCTGGAGCACATGCTTTTCAAGGGCAGCAAGGCCTTCCCCGATGCCGACCAGGCCCTCAAAGATCACGGCGCCAACTTCAACGGCACCACCTGGTTCGACCGCACCAACTACTACGAAACCATGCCCGGAACCGACGCCAACCTCGAGTTCGGCATCCGCTTCGAGGCCGATCGGCTGCTCAACTGCTTCATCAAACGCGAAGACCTCGTCAAAGAGATGACCGTCGTCCGCAACGAATTCGAGATGGGCGAGAACAGCCCCGAACGCGTTCTCAGCCAGCGTCTCTGGGCCTCCGCCTTCGAATGGCACAACTACGGCAAATCGACCATCGGCAACCGCAGCGACATCGAACGCGTGCCGATCGACAATCTTCAGGGCTTCTACCGCAAGTACTATCGCCCCGATAACGTCCTCATGGTGATCGCCGGGAAGTTCGACGAGGCCAAGGCGCTCGCGCACATGTCGAAGTATTTCGGCGTGCTCAAGTCCCCGGCCGAGCCGATCCCCGCGACCTACACCGAGGAGCCGGTGCAGGACGGCGAACGCACCGTCATCCTGCGCCGCGCCGGCAAAGTCGCCGTCGCCTCCGCGATGTACCACATCCCCTCCATGGCCCACGACGACCATGCGGCCCTCATGGTCCTCTCGAACATCTGGGACATGGAGCCCAACGGCCGAATGTACAAGGCGCTCGTCGAGACCAAGAAGGCGACCGACATTAGCGCCATGCCCTGGGCGCTACACGATCCGGGCGTCATGGAGATCACCGCCAACGTCGGCGAGAACGCCAAGCCCGAGGAAGTCCGCGACATTCTGCTCGACATCGCCGAGAACATGGCCAAGAATCCCGTGACGGAGAAGGAAGTCGAACGCTCGAAGCAGAAGTATCTCTCGTATTGGAAGCAAGTGATGAGCAAGAGCGCCGTGCTGGCGATCCGCGTCAGCGAGTCCGAAGCGTCGGGCGATTGGCGGCTCTTCTTCCTCTACCGCGACCGCGTCGAAAAGGTCACCGCCAAGGACGTGCAGCGCGTGGCGGAGAAGTACTTCCTCACCAGCAACCGCACCGTCGGCCTGTTCATCCCGACCGAGAAGCCGCAGCGCACGCCGCTGCCCGAGCAACCCGACGTCGCCGTCCTGCTCAAGGATTACAAGGGCCAGGCCGCTCTCACCGAAGGCGAAAAGTTCGAGCCCACGCCCGAAAACATCGAGAAGCGCGTCAAACGGCTCACGCTCTCCAACGGCCTCAAGGTCGCCCTCTTCCCCAAGAAGACCCGCGGCGAAACCATCATCGGTTCCTTCAGCCTCCGCTTCGGCAACGAGCAATCCCTGAAGGGCCAGGCGACTGCGGCCGAGTTCCTCGGCCCCATGATGATGCGCGGCACCGAAAAGTACACGCGCCAGGAGATTCTCGACACCATCGATAATCTCGATTCCACCCTCAGCTTCCGCAGCGATCTCGGCGTCCTCGCCGCCAGCTTTCAAACCAAACGCAAGAACCTGCCCCAGATCCTGGCCCTGGCCAAGTCGGTCTTCCGCGAACCGACTTTCCCCGAGAAGGAGTTCGACATCCTGCGCGCCGAGGACAAACAGGATCTCGAGAAGGCGCTCACCGATCCGCAGCGCCTGGCCGTCACCTACGTCGCCCGCAAGATCAACGCGTATCCCAAGGACAACGTCCGCTATCGGCCCACGCTCGAAGAATCGATCGAACGCCTGAACGCCCTGAACCTCAAGGACGTCAAGCGTCTCTATGAAGATCAGCTCGGCGCCCAGGCGGGCGAGATCGTCCTTTTGGGCGACTTCGATCCCGACGCCATCGTCAAGGATCTCGAGCAGCTCTTCGCCGGCTGGAAGTCCAAGATTCCGTATCAGCGGATCACGAACGTCGCGCAGACCGACGTCAAGGGAGAACGCGAGACGATTCAGGTCAACGACAAGGAGAACGCCCTGTACTTCGCGGCCCTCAAGATCGAGCTCCGCGACGACGCCCCCGACTACGCGTCGGCGCTTATGGCGAATTACCTGCTTGGCGACGGCTTCACCTCGCGCATCATGGGACGATTGCGGCAAAACGAAGGCTGGTCCTACGGCGCCGGCTCGACGCTGCAGGCCAGTTCGCAAGACAAGGTCGGCACCTTCCAGATCTACGCCATCTGCAATCCGAAGGTCATCGACAAGGTCGACGGCGCCGTGCAGGAGGAGATGCAGAAGTACGTGAAGGAAGGGGTCTCGGCCGACGAACTCGACAAGGGCAAGCTCGGCTACCTCGCGAAGATGAAGGGCGCCCGCGGTAAGGACGAGAGCTTGGTCGCGATGCTCAGCGCCGGCCTCGTGATCGACCGGACGTTCGACTTTTACGCCGACATCGAGAAGCGCATCTCGAGTCTCTCCGTCAAGGACGTCAACCAGGCGATCACGTCGTACATGCCGTACACGCGGCTCGTGATTGGCCGGGCGGGCGATTTCAAGAAGAAGTAGTGGAACGGCGAGCGGGGGACGTTAGTCCCCCGGTACGTCACGCGATTGCAAAACGGATGAAGTACCGGGGGACTAACGTCCCCCGATCGCCAATTTACCTACGGGTTCCATGGTCGACAACGCTCCCTTCCTTTCCGTCCAGCACGGCGGCCTCACCATCGAGGGCTATTCGCGGGCCGCGGTTCAGTCTTACTGGCGCATCCCCGAACTCAAGATCGGCTTCGATCTCGGCGCCCAGCCGTGGGACTTCATGGGGACGCCGACCTGGTTCATCTCGCACACGCACCTGGACCACATCGCCGCCCTCCCCGTCTACATCGCGCGCCGGCGCATGATGAAGATGACGCCCCCCACCATCTATCTCCCCGAACAGGGACTCGAAGACGTCAAACGCCTGCTCGCCGTCTTCCAGCGCCTCGACCGGGGCCGAATGGTTTGCAATCTGGTCGGCGTCCTGCCCGACCAGGAGTTCGAACTGTCGCGCGAACACGTCGTCACCACGTTCGCCACCACGCACACGATTCCCTCGGTCGGCTTCGTCGTCTGGGATCGGCGCCGAAAACTCAAGGAGGAGTTCCACGGTTTGCCGGGCGACAAGATCCGCGACTTGCGCCAGTCCGGCGTCGAAGTGACCAATGAAGTTCGCTTCCCACTCGTGGCCTACACCGGCGACACCAGTCCCGGCGGCATCGACGCCTGCCCCGCGGTTTTCCAGGCCAAGATCTTGATCGCCGAGATGAGCTTCATCCGTCCGAACCATCGTCGCGAGAAGATCCACAAGTTCGGGCACATGCACCTGGACGATTTTCTGGAGCGTCAGGACCGGTTCAAGAACGAGCTGATCATCTGCGCGCACTACAGCACGCGCTACACGCCGCGCGAGGTGCGGAAGGTGGTCGAGGCGCGCTTGCCGCCGGGCCTGCGCGAACGCGTGATGTTGTGGATCTGAAAGCCCAGGGATGGCGATCCCTGGGGAAGCGCCCGGGCTCGTCAAGTACAAGATTGCGATCGAGGAATCACGATCCTGGCGGTTCCCCCAGGGATAGCCATCCCTGGGCTTTCGGAAGCAATTTACCTCTCTCCACGGAGAACGCCCGATGCACCTGACCCAACTCCCCGCCTGGAAAGCGCTGCACGCCCACTACGAGCAAATCAAGGACGTCCACCTCCGCCAACTCTTCGCCGACGATCCCCAGCGCGGCCAGCGCTTCACACTCCAGGCGGCGGGAATCTACTTCGATTACTCCAAGAATCGCATCACCGACGAAACGCTCCGCCTCCTCGTGCAACTCGCGCAGGAAGCCAAGCTCCCCGAACGCACGCAGGCGATGTTCCGCGGCGACAAGATCAACGTCACCGAGAACCGCGCCGTCCTGCACGCCGCGCTCCGCGCTCCGAAGGATGCCGACATTCGAGTCGACGGCCAAAATGTCGTCCCGCAGGTGCACGCCGTGCTGGACAAGATGAGCGCGTTCGCCGAGCGCGTCCGCAGCGGCGCCTGGAAAGGGCACACCGGCAAACCGATCGAGAACGTCGTCAACATCGGCATCGGCGGCTCCGACCTCGGCCCCGTCATGGCGTACGAAGCCCTGAAGCACGTCAGTGACCGCACGCGCACGTTCCGCTTCATCTCCAACGTCGACGGAACCGACTTCGCCGAGGCCGTCCGCGATCTCGATCCCGCCGTCACGCTCTTCGTCGTCGCGTCGAAAACCTTCACCACGATCGAGACGATGACCAACGCCCAGTCGGCGAAGGATTGGTGCCTCGCGTCGCTGCGCGATGCGGGCGCCGTCGCCAGGCATTTCGTCGCCGTCTCGACGAATGCGAAGCTGGTCCGCGCGTTCGGCATCGATCCGGACAACATGTTCGAATTCTGGGACTGGGTCGGCGGCCGATATTCGATGGACTCCGCGATCGGCCTGGCGACCATGCTTGCCGTCGGCCCCGACAACTTCCGCGAAATGCTCGCGGGCCTGCGCGAAATGGATGTCCACTTCCAGACTGCGCCGCTCGCGCAGAATCTCCCCGTGCTCTTGGGCCTCTTCGGCCTGTGGTACGGCGACTTCTTCGGCGCCGACACCGTGGCAGTGTTGCCGTACGATCAGTACCTTAAGAGATTCCCGGCCTATCTGCAGCAGCTCTCGATGGAGAGCAACGGCAAATGCGTCACGCTGGAGGGAGCCGCGGTCGATTATCAGACGGGCCCGATCTACTGGGGCGAGCCGGGCACCAACGGCCAGCATTCGTTCTACCAGCTCATTCATCAGGGGACGAAACTGATTCCGTGCGACTTCATCGCCTTCTGCCAATCGCTCAACCCGCTCGGCCGGCATCACGATCTCTTGATGGCGAATATCTTCGCCCAGGCCGAGGCGCTCGCCTTCGGCAAGACCGCGGACGAAGTGCGTGCCGAGAAAACGCCCGAGGCCCTGGTCCCCCACCGCACGTTCCCGGGTAATCGGCCGTCGAACGTGCTGCTGCTCGAGCGTCTGACGCCGGCAGCGCTCGGGAAGCTAATCGCGCTCTACGAGCACTGCGTCTTCGTGCAGGGGGTGCTGTGGAACGTCGGTTCGTTCGACCAGTGGGGCGTCGAGCTGGGCAAGGTGCTCGCCAACCGCATCGTGCCGGAACTCGAAGCCGCCGACGAGCCGAAGCTGGGGCACGACTCGTCAACCAACGCGCTCATTCGGCGCTACCGAAAGTTGCGCGGAACCCCTTGAGGTGCGCCGTCAGAAACGCCTTCAGCTCCGCCGTCGGCATCTGACTCTCGTTCGTGAACATCAGCTGAACCACGTCGCCCTGCTTGCCGTGCGTGAGTTCCGGCTCCACGCCGAACTTCTCGATCTGGCTCAGGTTGAATTGCCCCTTCGTGCCGATGAACTTGCAATCGAGCCCCTCGGTCCGCTTCGTGTTCCAGATCGCCCAGGCCCGGCTTATTCCGGGGACGCGCAGCGAGATCGAGGTGCGGTTGTCCCACTCGACCGTGACCGCCGGCTCGATGCTGCGGACCAGGGCCAGCAACTTGACGAGCAGCGAACGCTCCCACTGCGTCTTCTTGCCGGGCGGGAAACCCTTGTCGCCCAGGTGCCATTTCTCGCCCATCACCTTCCACGGCATCACGTCTTCCGGATTCAGCTTCGCCTGCGTCACGCTCTGATGGAACGACTTCACTGCTTTTTCGAGAAACTCGCGGAACGCCGGCGTATCGATCTCTTCGTACTTGTGCACGAGCATCCAGACTTCCTGCCACGGCACCCTGCGACTGGCGACTTTCACGCGGGACTCATTGCCGTAGACCTCGAGCCCCGGCGTGTCGTTGAGCGTCGGGATGGCGAGCTTGCGCTCGAGCGATTCCTGCTGGAACGTCCCCTTCTTGACGCGGAACACGAGCCGAACGAGCCATTCCATGGTGGTGTGGGCGTGGAAGAACCAACCGAGCGACTTCGTCGGCCCGGTGATCTCGACCGTCGACATGTGGTTCCAGTTCGTCTCGGCGAACTTGCCGAGCTTGTGGATCTGTTCGATGGTCGCCGAGAGCGCTCGGCCCTCCCACTTACACGGCTTTCCCTGATGGGAAACGCGTAGCTCCGTGTGCCAGCGTTTGCCGTCGGTCTGCCAGGGCATCGCCTCGCTCTTGCCGACCTTTTCGAGCGGAATGTCGTCAGCCTTCTTCTTCTCGGCCGCGTGCGGATCGTACTTGGGCCGTTCCGCCCACGGTCCCGCGGCGAGCGTCGTTTTGAGATATGGGCCGGTGTAGATCGAATGCCCGCTCGCCACCACCTGTTCCGGCGTCCCCTCGGCGATGACGCGCCCGCCGTCGAACCCAGCCTCGGGCCCGATGTCGATGACCCAGTCGGCCGTCTTGATCACGTCAAGATTGTGCTCGACCACGATCACCGTGTTCCCCAGATCGACGAGCCGATGCAGCACCTCGAGCAACTTGCGGACGTCGTCGAAGTGGAGCCCGGTCGTCGGTTCGTCGAGCAGATACATGGTTCGGCCGGTGTTGGGCCGGGCGAGTTCCGCGGCCAGCTTGACGCGCTGCGCCTCGCCGCCGGAGAGCGTCGGCGCCGACTGACCCAGGGCGACGTAATCGAGGCCGACGTCCGCCAGGGTTTGCAGCACGCGCCGCACCTTGGGGATGTTGCCGAACAGCTCCAGCGCCTCGGCCACCGGCATCGACAGCACGTCGGCGATGCTCTTGTTCTTGTACTTCACGAGCAGCGTTTCGGGGTTGTAGCGTTTGCCCAGGCAGACGTCGCACTCGACCCAGACGTCGGGGAGGAAGTGCATCTCGATCTTCTTTTGGCCGTTGCCTTCGCACGCCTCGCAACGGCCGCCTGGCTTGTTGAAGCTGAAGCGCTTGGGCTGGTAGCCGCGGATGCGCGCCTCGGGGAGTCCGGCGAACAGCTCGCGCATGAGGTCGAAGACGCCGGTGTAAGTCGCGGGGTTGGAGCTGGGGGTGTTGCCGATCGGGTCTTGATCGACGTTGATGACCTTGTCGATGAGTTCCAGGCCGACGATGTCGTCGTGGGCGCCGACCTGGAGGTTGGCGCGGTGCAGTTTGCGGGCGAGGGCGGCGTAGAGGATTTCATGGACGAGCGACGACTTCCCCGAACCGCTGACGCCGGTGACGGCGATGAGCCGGGCGAGCGGAAAAACGACGTCGATATGGTGCAGATTGTTCTGCCGGGCGCCGCGGACGATGAGCGACTTGCCTTCGCTGATGCGGCGATTGGTCGGCACGGGGATCGCTTTGGCGCCTGCGAGGTATTGGCCGGTGAGCGACGTCTTGGACTTCATCACTTTCTTGGGGGGACCCGCCGCGGTGATCTCGCCGCCGTGCGTGCCGGCGCCGGGGCCGAAGTCGAGCAGATGATCCGCGGCGGCGATGACCTCGCGGTCGTGTTCGACGAGGACGAGCGTGTTGCCGAGATCGCGCAGATGTTCGAGGGCGTTCAGCAGTCGGCGATTGTCGCGTGGGTGCAGGCCGATAGTCGGTTCGTCGAGGACGTAGAGGACGCCGGTGAGGCCGCTGCCGATCTGGCTCGCCAGGCGGATGCGCTGCGACTCGCCGCCGGAGAGCGTCGGCGTGCCTCGGCTCAGCGTGACGTAATCCAGGCCGACGTCGACGAGGAACTGCAGGCGCTGGGTCACTTCGCGCAGCACCTCCCCGGCGATGCGCAGTTGTTCCTTGCTGAGGTCGAGCGTCTTGAAGAAATCGAAGGTGCGCGCGAGGGGCCAATCTCCCAGGTCGCCGATGCGGTGCCCGTGAAAGCGAACCGCGGCCGAGTCGTCGCGCAGCCGCGATCCCTGACACGCGGAACAGGCGACGTCGCCGACGAGGTTGTCGAGCCGCGCGCGATAGGCGAACGAGATGCGGGCGGCTTCGCTCAGCGTCGGCAGAATCCCCTTGTATTGAAACGTGACGCCGCCGTCGATCGGGATCCACGCCTCTGCCGTACCGTAGAGGATCGCTCGTTTGTGCAGCGGATCGAGCTGCTCGTACGGCGTCTCCAGCGAGAAGCCGACGTGCCGGGCAAGGGCTTCGGCGAAGCGGACGAACGGTTGTTTGTCGTCAAACGTCGGCCAGACGCTGAGCGCCCCTTGCCGTAGACTCAAGCGCGGATCGCGGATGAGCAGAGCCGCGTTCGCTCCCTTTTGGGTGCCGAGCCCCTCGCAGACTTTGCACCAGCCGAGCGGGCTGTTGAACGAGAAGTGATGCGGGCTCAACGCCTCGAAACTTCGGCCACACTTGTCACAGGCGAAATGCTGGCTGAAGCGATCGACGCGCCACGTCGGCTCATCCTTCGCGTCGTCGACATGGGCGACGTTCATGACCCCCTTGCCGAGATCGAGAGCCGCCTCGACGGAATCGGCGAGTCGGCTGCGCTGGTTGCGGCGCACGAGAATGCGATCGATCACGACTTCGACGAGATGTTTTCGGCGATGGTCGATGGCGGGGGGCTCGGCGACGTTGTACGACTTGCCGTCGACGCGCAGGCGTTGGAAGCCGCCGCGTTTGATTTCGTCGAAGATCGCCTCGTACTTCTCCTGCCCCTTGCGTTCGATTGGAGCCAAGAGATAAAGCTTGGTCCCCTCGGGGAGATTCATGATCTTGTCGATGACTTCGTCGGAGGTCTGCGTGCCGATGGGGATGTCGCAGGCGGGGCAGTAGGGTTGGCCGAGCCGGGCGTAGAGGATGCGAAGATAATCGTAGATCTCGGTGACGGTGCCGACGGTCGAGCGCGGGCTCTTGCTGGTCGTCTGCTGTTCGATGCTGATGGCGGGGGACAGCCCGGTGACGTGCTCGACCTTCGGTTTCTGCATCTGGCCGAGGAATTGGCGTGCGTACGACGAGAGCGATTCGACGTAGCGGCGCTGTCCCTCGGCGAAGATCGTGTCCATCGCCAGCGACGACTTGCCCGAACCGCTGGGGCCGGAGCAGACGGTCATCTGGTCGCGCGGGATCGAGACATCGATGTTCTTGAGGTTGTGCTGCTGCGCCCCCTGGACGCGGATGTGCGTGAGCGGCTCTTGCTTCGTGCTCGGCTTTGTCCGTTTCTTGAGCTTGGCGGCGAGCTTCGGATTCAGAACAGGAGTGAGCGATTGGCCGGTGTACGACTCCTTGCAGGCGGCGATTTTCTCCGGCGTGCCGACGGCGAGGATTTCGCCGCCGCCGGCGCCGCCGTCGGGCCCGAGGTCGATGAGCCAATCAGCAGTCTTGATGACGTCGAGATTGTGCTCGATGACGACGACCGTGTTGCCCGCCTCCGCGAAGCCGTGCAGCACTTGCAGCAGCTTGTGGATGTCCTCGAAGTGTAGCCCCGTCGTCGGCTCGTCGAGAATGTAGAGGGTCTTCCCGGTGCTGCGCCGGCACAGTTCGCGGGCCAGCTTGATGCGTTGGGCTTCGCCGCCGCTCAGCGTGGGCGAGGGTTGGCCGAGCTTGACGTAATCGAGGCCGACGTCGTGCAGCGTGCGCAGCATGTCGTGGATCTTGGGGATGTTGACGAAATGCTCGACGGCTTCCTGGATGTCCATCTCGAGAACGTCGTGGATGTTCTTGTCCTTGAAGCGAATCTGCAGCGTTTCGCGGTTGAAGCGGGCGCCGTTGCAAACGACGCACTTCGTCCAGACGTCGGCGAGGAAATCCATCTCGAGCCGCTTGGAGCCGTTCCCTTCGCACGCCTCGCAACGACCTCCCGGCCGGTTGAAGCTGAAGCGCCCGGGTTTGTAGCCGCGGACGTTCGACTCGGGGACGCCGGCGTAGAGCTTGCGGATCTCGTCGAAGACCTTGATGTACGTCGCCGGATTCGAGCGCGGCGTTCGGCCGATCGGCGACTGGTCGATGTCGATGACCTTGTCGATCTGCTCGACGCCCTCGATCTTGTCGTGCGCCCCGACGTCATGCTGCTCCGGCTCTTCCTCGCTCTCCTCGTCCTCTTGCGGCCGGCCCGAACGGCGCAGCAGGGCGAGGGCGCCCTCCTTGAGAATATCGTTGACGAGCGACGACTTGCCCGAGCCGCTGACGCCAGTGACGACAACGAACAATCCGAGTGGGATCTCAGCCGTCACGTTCTTGAGATTGTGATGCCTGGCTCCGACGATGCGCAGCACGCGTTCGGTCGGCGTCCGGCGTTTTTTGGGGATGGCGATCTGCTTCTTGCCGGAAAGGAACTGGCCGGTGAGGCTTTCGGGGGCCTTCAGAACATCCGCATACGACCCGGCGGCGACGACCTTGCCGCCGCGGACGCCCGGGCCCGGGCCGAAATCGACGATGTAGTCGGCCGCCCGCATGGTGTCTTCATCGTGCTCGACGACGAGGACGGTGTTGCCGAGGTCGCGCAGGTTTTCGAGGCTACGGAGCAGACGTTCGTTATCGCGCGGATGCAGGCCGATGCTCGGCTCGTCGAGAATGTAAAGGACGCCGACGAGGCCGGAGCCGATCTGCCCCGCGAGGCGGATGCGCTGCGTCTCGCCGCCGGAGAGGGTCGGAGCGGCACGGTCGAGCGAGAGATAATGCAGGCCGACATTGAGGAGAAAGCCGAGCCGGGCGCGGATCTCTTTCATGAGTTCGCTGGAGATGATCTTCTGCACGTCGGTGAGATTCGCCGCGAAGTCCCTCTCCAGCCATCGGCCGAGTTCGCCGAGGGACATACCGAGGAGGTCGATGAGCGTCTTGTCGGCGACGCGCACGGCCCGGGCCTGTGGATTGAGGCGCACGCCGAGGCAACTCGGACAGAGCATGACGCGCATGTACTTCTCGAGTTGCATGCGGCGCGGGCCGGCGGCGGTCTTCTTGAAGCTGGTGAGGAGCTGCGGTACGATCCCTTCCCACGGCCCGCCATGCTTCCAGACGCTGCCGCCGCGCTGCTTCCACTCGTAGGTGATATGCCTGGGCCCCGCCCCGAAGAGGAGTAGATCTTGTTGCGTCTTCGTCAGCTGGTTCCAGGGCTTCTTGAGGTCGATGTCGAGCGTTTTGCCGACGCCTTCATAGAGGTGTCGGCGCCAGCGGCCCATCTCGCGCAGGCTGCCGACGAGCGGGATGGCTCCTTCGAACAGGCTCTTCTCGGGATCGGGAATGAGCAGATCGGGATCGAACGAGAAGCGGGTGCCCAGGCCGTCACAGTCCTTGCACATGCCGTGCGGGCTGTTGAAGCTGAACATCTGCGGACTGGGCGGCTCGTAGCTCTGATTGCAATGCGTGCAGGCGTAATGGGCCGAGAGCAGGATGTCGGCCTGCGGTTCGGGGGTCTCTTCGCCCTCCTCGGAAGCGCGTTCCTCGGCCTCGGGGGAAATGATGATGTTGCCTTCGCCGAGGTCGAGCGCCTGTTCGACCGCCTCGGCGAGTCGGCCGCGGACCTTGGCGTCGAGCTTCAGGCGATCGATGATGATCTCGATGTGATGCTTGATTTTGCGATCGAGCTTGAGATCGTCGGTGAGGCGAACGATGGCGCCGTCGACGCGAGCCCTCAAGAACCCGCGCCGCAGCATGTCCTGGAAGAGATCCTTGTACTCGCCCTTTTGGCCGCGGACGACAGGAGCGAGGATCAGGACGCGCGACCCCTCGGGCATGGCCTGGATGTGCTGCACGATCTGTTCGCGCGCCTGCGCGGTGATGGGCCGTTGGCAGATCGGGCAGTGCCCCAGGCCGATGCGGGCGAAGAGGACGCGAAAGTAATCGTGGATTTCGGTGATGGTGCCGACGGTCGAGCGCGGGTTCTTGCCGGCCGACTTTTGCTGGATGGAGATGGAGGGGGAGAGCCCGCCGAGGAAATCGACGTCGGGCTTTTGCAGTTGGCCGAGGAACTGGCGGGCGTACGGCGACAGCGATTCGACGTAGCGGCGCTGCCCCTCGGCATAGAGCGTATCGAAGGCGAGGGACGATTTGCCGGAGCCGGAGACGCCGGTGAAGACGATGAGTTGGTTGCGTGGAAGCTGGAGGTCGACATTTTGCAGGTTGTGTTCCCGCGCCCCGCGAACGACGATCGATTCCATGAAGTGCTTTCCCAGTGAGCCCTAGCGAACCTCTCCAGGAGATTATAGGCGCACGATATGGCGAGCGGCGCGGCGAATGGCCGCCGTGGTTTCGTCGAATTTGACTTGAACGAAGTCCGGAAGCAGCCCATGGGCAATGGGTCCGACCTGAATCTGGTACCTGCTGAACGGGTCGTTTAGCGCTCGCGCGGGTTCCTGCGAGCGCTGAACGAAAGCTTCTCAACCCTTGATGACGCCGATCGGCCGCATCCGCGCTGGCCTTGGCGACAACCCCGCGCGAAATCGCACGCCCGATCACGGTGAGGCAATGACCCCATGCTTCTTCAAGAATTCGACGATCTTGGCCCCTTTCTTGTGTCGCGTGTAGTATCCGATCAAACTTTCGCCGTTCCCCTTCGCGATGTTTACGCTCGCGCCTTGCGACACCAGATATTCGGCCAAATCCCACTTTTCGGCAGTGAGCGCCCGCTCCAGAGGAGAATACACAGTTGCTTGCTGCATCGAACTGGCCGCGGAATCGTATGCCATTTGATTTACATCGGCTCCCGCGGCCACTAGCAGTCTCGCCAGATCCATGTAGTTTTTCGCAGGAATGACTTCGACCAATGCCGAGTTTCCGGCATGGTCGCCAAGGTTAGGGTTGCAACCCGCTGAGATCAGCAATTGAAGTTTCTCGAGGTCGCCCGCACGACAGGCTTGATGCAGCGCCATACTGTCGTTGGGAGTCGCTCCACGTTCCAGGTAACTTCGGAACATCGTCATATCTTTGGCGGTGCGCAACGGGTAACCTGGCACTGACCCCCCAGGGGGAATCGCCATGGCAGGATGGATTTTCTTAGCTTGATCAAAAAACCCCTTCGCATCTTGGCCGAGAAAGTCGTAGCTGGAGACGACTCGAAAGGACGATGGTTCGGCACTGGGAATCTTCGTACCACAATAGTAGATCGCTTTTCGATCTCGACTCCAAAATCGCCCGATCACTTCAAATGAGTTCGGGTCGGCTCCCTTGACTGCCGCTTTCTCATAGTAGACTCGGTTCGCATCTCTACCGTAGCTGTTGGGCAAAACCTCAAACGTTGCTCGATCGGCGCCGCGAAGAATGCAAGGCTTGCCGAAGGAGAGGACATAATGAAACACATTTTCTTTGTCGGCTGCGAAACCGGCGAACTCATCCACTGACTGGACGACGTCCCCAAATGCGTTGGACCGTTCGTAAGAGTATCGCCCAGTATCGAGAACGGTGAACGACGCCGCAACGGCTTCTTTGATCGCACCGCTGTAACAATAGGCGCGTAAGTCGTCCTTCGCGTACAACTCGTTCAGCGCCTGAAAGGATGCCGTGTCCGCTTTGGAAACTCGACGGCCCACTGAATAGACGTGTTTCTTGTCTTTCGCCCACGTTTGATTGAGGCGTTTGAAGGTCGCCGCATCCGCCCCAGTGATATTGTCCTTACCGTAGGTGGGGATTCCGTCAGGTGATAATGCGTAGTCAACGGGAGGTAGCGACATTAAAGCCTCGCACCATTGGAATCTGAACGACCTTAAACTCAACCCTTGATGACGCCGATCGGCCGCATCCGCGCGACCTTGTGCGACAACCCCGCGCGGTGCACGACCTCGACCACGTCGTCAACATTCTTGTACGCCCGCGGTTGCTCCTCCGCGAGACCCTTGTGGCTCTGTGCCCGGGCGATCACTCCCTTTGCTTCCAATTCCTTGTCGATGCGTCGGCCCAGCGCGTCCTTGATCGACGCCGTGCGCGACATCGCCCGCCCGGCCCCGTGGCACGTCGTGCCGAACGAACGGTCCATGCTCCCCTGCCGTCCCACGAGAACCCAACTCGCGCGTCCCATGTCGCCCGGGATGATGACCGGTTGGCCGATGGCGCGGTACTGGCTCGGCATCTCCGGATGGTGCGGCGGAAATGCCCGCGTCGCCCCCTTGCGGTGGACCCAGACCTTCTTCAGCTTGCCCGCGACGGTGTGCTCCTCGAACTTCGCGATGTTGTGGCAGACGTCGTAAACCAGGCTCATCTTCATCTGCTGCCACGGTTGGCCGAAGACCTCCTCGAAGGTCTCGCGGGCCTGGTGCATGAGGAGCTGACGGTTGCACCAGGCGTAATTCGCGGCCGCACGCATGGCGCCGATGTAGTGTTCGCCTTCCGGGCTGTAGACCGGCGCGCACGCCAGCTGGCGATCGGGGAGTTCGATGCCGTACTTGGCCGGGGCGCCGCGGAAACGTGCGAGGGCGTCGTCGCAGACTTGATAACCCAGGCCGCGCGAACCGCTGTGGATCATTACGCAGACCTGATCCTTCTCCAGGCCCAGGACTTTCGCGATGCCTTCGTCGAAGACGTGATCGACGATCTGGACTTCGAGGAAGTGGTTGCCCGAGCCGAGGGTGCCGCACTGCATTTCGCCGCGTTTGCGGGCATGGTCGCTGACGAGGTCCGGATCGGCGCCCGAGAGATGGCCGCGAGCTTCGGTGTACTCGATGTCGTTCTCCGTCGCCAGGCCTCGGCCCACGAGGTACTGCGGCCCTTCGCCGAGGATGTGGTTGAGTTCGCTTCCCTTGAAGGCGTAGCGGCCCGAGCGTCCGACGCCGCTGGGGACGTTCTTGAAGAGCGCCTCGACGAGGGAGCGCAGGTGGGGTTTGACATCGCGGTAGAAGAGTCCGGTGCGCATGAGGCGGACGCCGCAGTTGATGTCGTAGCCGACGCCGCCGGGGGAGATGACGCCGCCTTCGTCGGGATCGGTGGCGCAGACGCCGCCGATGCAGAAGCCGTAGCCCCAGTGAATATCGGGCATGGCGATGCTGGCGGTCTGGATGCCGGGGAGGAACGCGACGTTGGCGACCTGCTCGGCGGCCTGGTCTTTTTTGACGGCGTCGATGAGTTTCTCGTTGGCGAAGATTAGGCCGTCGACGCGCATGCCCTGCTTGTATTCTTTGGGGATGCGGAAGCAGCACTCGTCGAGTTGTTCGAGGGGGCCGTTGTAGGTTTCTTTGGGCATGATTTTCTCCTTGGTCAAGTTTGAGGCAAGCCCCGGGGTGAGGTACTCCGAACCCCGGGGATAAACGCCCCGGGCGCTGGATCCCAAGGGTTCGGAGTACCACACCCGTTGGGCTTGTCGACGTTTCTTCCCTTCGGGCGATGCCACCGACGCCGTTAAACTCGCGGTGCTCGTCACATTCGCTACAGACTGCGCGCCCGATGTTTCAGGCAGTTACGATGCCACTTGCGTCGTGAACACGTTCGGACCGAAATCTCTGCATCCGCTTCGGCTTCCGTCTCGGGTTGGGGCCGGGCGCGTTCCGAATGATCTACAAGACGCTTCCATGAACCGACATCCCTGCTGACGACACCCCCTGTGAGAACATCATGATTTCGCCCCGCCGGTTTCTTCTCTCCCTGGGAACCTTGCCCTTCTTCCTCGGGACCGGTTCGCACGTTTATTCCCAACAACCCATCAACCCGCTCGTTCAGCCCGAAAAATCGATCAAACTGATCGGCTCCACGCCCGTCGGCATGCGCAAGACCGACGTCGTCCGCGCCTTCGACCGCGTCAAACACGCCGTCGTCAACATCCATAGTGAACGGACCGTCTCCAGCCCCAGCGTCGACGTCTACTCCATCACTCCCCACCAAAACCGCGTCAACGGCATGGGGACCGGCATCATCATCGACCCGCGCGGCTTCATCATCACCAACTACCACGTCGTCGAGGACGTCTCCCTCCTCCGCATCCGCCTGTGGGACGGTACCTCCTACAACGCCGCCATCATGGCGCGCAACCCGGAACTCGACCTCGCCCTCATCAAAATCGACGCGCCGCAGCCCCTCCCCACCATCCCCATCGGTTCCTCGCAAGACTTGATGATCGGCGAAGTCGTCATCGCCGTCGGCAACGCCTTCGGTTACGAGCACACCGTCAGCCAGGGTATTATTGCGGCCGTCAAACGCGATGTCACCCTCAACAAAGACATGGCCTACAAATCGCTCATCCAGACCGACGCGGCCATCAACCCCGGCAACTCCGGCGGACCGCTCGTCAACATCCTGGGCGATTGCGTCGGCGTCAACGTCGCCATCCGTGCCGGGGCGCAGAACATCGGTTTCGCCATCCCCGTCGATCAGATGGTGAAGGCCGCCGCCGACATGCTCCGCTCGCGCCGCCGCTATGGCACGTACGACGGCTTGCAGGTGCGCGACAGCGTCGAAGTCACCGGCGAAACGCCGATCCGTTCCGTAGTGCTCGACCGCGCGGATACGAATAGCCCCGCGGCCCGTGCCGGCCTGAAGACCGGCGATGTGCTCCTGCAAATCGCCGACACGAAGATCGCGTGCAGTTTCGACGTCGAACGCGCCCTCATCGAACGCAAGGCCGGCGAATCGCTGCCCATCGTCTATCGAAGGGATCAGCAGGAACAGCGCACCGACCTGGTGATGAGCGGGCCCGACAGTCCCTTCCGCGTCGTCAGCAAACAGCCGACCCCCACGGCGGCGACGACAACGTCGTCGGCTCCCGCGGATCCCGTCTGGAACAAGCTCGGCATGCAGCTGGCGCCGGCGGGCGAAGACACGGTGACCAAGGTCAACAAGGGCCTCAAAGGCGGCCTGGAGATCACCAACGTCGGCGCCGACACCGCCGCGTACAAGGCCGGCATCCGCAAGGGCGACATCCTCGTGGGCCTACACACCTGGGAAATGCTGACGATCGAGAACGTGCAGTACGTGCTGTCGCATCCCGACCTCGGCACGTTCAACCCGCTGAGCTTCTATATATTAAGAGCCGGCCAGGTCCGCCGAGGTTCGCTGATGGTGCCGTAAAATGCCGAACGAAAGCCCAGGGATAGCCATCCCTGGGGAACCGCCGCAAATCGCAACTTCTCAGATTGCCGCGTAAAAATGCAGGGCCCTGGCGCTTCCCCAGGGAAAGCCATCTCTGGGCTTTCGCTAGTTTGGCGCAGGTTCAAAGACCTTCACCTCTCGGTTGAGTCTCGCTCCCAGCCGATCTTTCTGCACCTCGAGATCGTAGTGCGCCTGCAGATTGAGCCAAAATCGTTCGGAAGTGCCGAAGTACCGCGCCAGCCGCAGCGCGGTATCCGCACTGATCGCCCGCAATCCTCGCACAATCTCATTGATCCGCCGAGGCGGCACGCTGGTGTCCTTGGCGAGTCGGTACTGGCTGATGCTCAAGGGGGCCAGAAATTCTTCGAGCAGGACTTCGCCAGGGTGGGTGGGGGCAAGCTTTCGCATATTCGGGTTCTCAAGCGTGGTAATCGACGATTTCGACGTCGTAGGCGTCGCCGCCGTCCCAACAGAAGCAGATGCGGTACTGTTCGTTGATGCGGATGCTGTAAGCGCCGGCGCGGTCGCCGACGAGTTTTTCCAGACGGTTGCCGGGGGGCACGCTTAGCTCGTCGAGCGATGTGGCGGCGTGTAGAATCGCCAGTTTTCGAAGTGCAACGCGCTGAATTTGCCGGGAAATCTTGCACTTGGGCTCGCGTGCAAAGAGCCGCTCGGTCTCGACGTCGCGAAATCCGGTGATCATTCACCAATAATAACGCGGAGCGCTAATAACGTCAAGCGTCGAAAACGTGCACGAAAGCCCAGGGATGGCTATCCCTGGGGGAGCGCCGCAAATCGCAACTTCTCAGATTGCCGCGTAAAACCATATCCTCTGGCGCTTCCCCAGGGATAGCCATCCCTGGGCTTTCCGCGAGGTCTTCATTTCTCGTCTGAATCCGTCACTTCCTCGCCACGCTCGCGCGGCTTGATGAGCAGCAGCTTGTTGCGGCGCGTAATGCGTAGTTGGTAGACCGTCCCTTCCCACTGAAGGAGCACCGTCCGGGCGCCGCGAAAGATTTGGGCGGCGTCGATGACGTGCTCGGCAGGCGGGTCGTTGGCGGGTTCCATGAGGAAGCCTCGGGCGGGAGAAGATGCGACGCGGCTAGCTTACCTAAATTGAGACTTAATTTCAATAACGAATCCCCAGAAATGCGGGCACCACGTAACCCGCTGCCGGGGTGCTCTTTGGGAGAACTTGGGAAAAACGCAAGAATTGTCTTGCCGTCGTGTCAAGATCGGTTATAAATGAGACAGATACTCAATAGCAGCTCCGCCGGTAGGTTCATACGAACTTCAGCGATGGCTCAATGGGTTTGCTGTTCCAGCTAGCCATCTTTGATTCAGCCACGCTGGGAACCCTCATACTTCATTCTCATCTGGGAGGTTTCCATGGTTCGTTCGTCTCTCGTTCGCCGCGGCTTTACGCTTGCGGAACTCTTGGTCGTCATGGTGGTGCTGGCCGCATTGGCCGCACTCGTCATTCCCCGTCTGGGCTGGGTCAAGGATTCGGCCGATCTCGTAACCTCGGCGGCAGGCTCCACCGAAGTCGCCAACAACATCGAGATCTACAAGTCCGCCACGGGAATGTATCCGGACCGGATGGACTCGCTTATCAAGAAGGACAAGAGCGGCATTTACTCCCAGTTCTACGGGCAGAGCGGACCGACCGCCCCGACCTGGCTCACGATGGAAGCGTTCGACACCTCGTCCTCTCCCCACTGGTACTCCTTGCTTCGCGCCGGCATCCTCAATGTGATGGATCACGACGACTACACTGCGCAGAGCGATCCGAGCTCCAGCGGCACCAACCTGCGCGACTTCCAGACCAGCGGCGAGGCGGCCGTCGTGGTCACGACCGGCGCCACCGGAACGCGCATTCTCAATGCTTGCGGCTTCAACTCTGTGGCCGATCTCGGCACCAACAAACTCGTCGCCTTCGGCATCGGCGGGCGCAGCTCCCTTGTCGGCCGAACCATGAGCAACGTCCCCAAGTGGTCCGGCAACGACCAGGAATTCTACAGCCGTTACATCGCCGTATTCATCGCCTACGATTCGGGCTTTGGCCTCGGCACCAAACTTGCTTCTCTTCGCACCGTGGTTGACCCGCGTGGTTTCCCGGCCGACGTGCAAATCAATCGCTACAAGTTGACGAATCCCGTCAACGACTAAGTCCCACCTCAGCGCACCTCCGGGAGGGACGTCACCTCCCGGGGGTCGCGTTGTTTTTACCCGAGTCCCATCATGCTCCGCAGCGCTCTCGCTTCGCTCGCTCTCCTTCTCCCCATCGGCCTGGCTCAGGCCCATTTCGTTTTCATCGTCCCCGCCCCCAACGGCGGCGCCCAGGTCGTCTTCAGCGATAACCTCGAACCCGATGACGAATCCCTCCTCGACAAAATCGCCCACACCAAAGTCTCGGCCGTCGATCAACCCTCCCCCACGCCCCTCAGCTGGAAGAAAGACAACGGCGCCTTCGTTCTCGATCTCGCCGGCAAAAAGACGCAGCACATCGTCGGCGAATGCCAGTACGGCGTCCTCAAGAAAGGCGACGCGAAGCCGTTCCTCCTCATCTACCGGGCCGAATGGGTCGGCGCGCCCAAAGTCGCACAAGTCTACAAGTCCGGCAAAATGCTCCGCATCGTGCCGAGCGGAAAGTACGGCTACATGGTGGAATGGCAGGGCAAGCCGCTCGCAGAGGCCGAGGTTTCCATCCACAGCCCCAAAGGCAAGACCAAGGCGACGACCGACAAAGATGGCATGTTCACCGTCCCCGCGGGCAGCGCCGGACTCCACGGCTTTCGCGTCGGGAAGGTAGATCCTCAGGCGGGCGAACTCGCCGGCAAGAAATACGACGAAGTCCGCTATTACTCGACGCTCGTCGTCGAAACCGCCAAGTGATGCTTCGAGCCCGCAGCGCCAGCAAGGGTTGAAGAAAACCCTTGCTGGCGCTGCGGGCTTTTTTCACGTTCACACCCTCACTCCGGAGTATGCAATGCAAAAGAATCTGATCCTCGGCCTCGGCCTGTCGGCGTTACTCGTCGGCGGGCTTGGGGCGCAAGAAAAGGGCGCGGAACCCGAAGCGACCAAGTTGCTCGCCGACGCTCGGGCAGCGCGCGCCGTCTGGACGAACTTCCCCGGCTTCCGGGCCGCGCTCGAAGTCAGCATGGACGGCAAAATCAGCCAGGGCAAATTCAACGTTGACGCCGACGGCAAGGTCGCCATCGAAGGCCTTGAAGGCGACGCCAAGGCGTGGGCCAAGCGGACGCTCGCTTCCATCGTCTCGCATCGGCTCGACTCGGCGTCCTCCACGAAGAACACGCCTTGCGCGTTTTCCGACGCCAATCACGATCATCCGCTGGGCAAGGGCATCAAGGTGCTCAACGACGAACTGCATTCGTCGTACCGCATCCGCGATCATCAGATCACGGAAGTCAATCGCGTCATGGGCGAGCGCCGATTCACCATCAGCGTGCTCAATAGCATTTTGACGAAGGAGAAGAAGTTTCTGTCGGCCGCGTTCGTCATCAACTTCTGGGATCTGAAGTCGGGCGAGCTGGTGATGAGCGAAGGCAACCATCAAGAATGGCTGCGCGTCGGCAGCTTCGATTTGCCGACCACGACGCTGGTCGTGACGACGCGTAAGGCGGAAGGGAGCGAGAAGGGGAGCGTTTCGAATCGTCTGACGCTGAGCGGTCATCAACTGACGCCGGCCGCCAAGAGCGCGACGGGCAATTAGGACGCGGTGATTGCAGTTTAGCCGCCGCCAGGAGGCGGCGGCTAAACGATTTCAGCCCACTCACTTCGCGGCCGCGGTGGCGGTCTCCAATTTCGGGAAATGCGCGGTCACTTCCATGCCGGGACGCAAGACGATCTTGCGTTCGTCGCGGGCGATCTGTCCCGCTTGCGGTACCTCAATGCGGACGTCGTAGTAGTAGGTCTGCCCCTGGGCGAGGACGGGCGTTTGGAACACGCGTCGGCCGGAGAGATCCTTCATGCGCTGGCCGTCGATAAACAACGCGCCGTTCTCCGGGACGTAGATGACGACCTGCGCCCGAGCCTCGCCTGAGGGGTTGGCGCCCTTGTTGTCAGCGCCGCCGGGAACGGGCGGGGGGGGCGGCGGAGGCGTGGGCGTTGGCGGCGTCGTGGAAGGAGGCGGGGTGAAGGGGGGCGTGCCGTCGACCGGCGGCGCGACCTGCACCGCCTGCGGTTCGTTGTACCCGTAGCAGCTCCAGCCGGCGTAAGCGCCGTAACAGCCGTGGCACTGGATCGGGGCCATGTTTCCATGCCCGGCGTACATGGCGTAGCCGCCGTACCCGAAGTGGGCGGAGCTTCCCTGACCGTAGGTGGAGAACTGGGGGTGCAGGGGCCCGAAGCAGCCGTTGTAGGGGACGTCGCCGTGATGTTGGGGGAAGGCGCCCTGGGCGCCGAAGTTCCCGTAGCAGCGGTAGCTGTAGGCTCCGATGCCGCCGCCGCCGGAGCCATAGGCGCCGTAGCCGCCGTAGCAACCGTAGCAGGTCGAGTTGTAGACGCCGTAGCCGCCGTAACCGCCGCCCGTGCGCCAGTGGAAGTTGGGGGTGGCGGCGCTGGTGGTGAGCGCCGTCATAAGCATGATGCTATACATGGAAGGTACCCTGGACCCAGGTGAAGAATCATTGGTGCACCTCAACTCTAAAGGGAGGCGCAAGGTCTGTCAAATGCGAGATGGGGCAAGCGGGGCGAAGGAGGCGGAATTTCGTCGGCACAAGTCGCAGAAGACCCGAGCGTTTCCCAGGTTCCCCCATTTGCGTCTCAAGTCCCCGCGCCGGTTGTGTCGATGGTAACGAAGAGTCGTCGTTCCGGGCCGGGCAGGAGCCTTCGAGATGAGCGATCCACGGGAAGTTTTGCAGAAAATCGCGGCCATGCGCGTGCGTCTGGACCAGGCGCAGACGCGCGTCCGCGCCGGGGCGCCGCCGCACCTTTTGCCCGCAGGCGACAAGGTCGAAGCAGGGACGCGTCAACTCGCCGCCCTCGACCGCGCGCTGCGCCCGCTGGAGGAACAGGCCGACGGTTTCTTGATGCCGGCGCGTTTGACGAGCCGAGGCGCTCGGCTGCTGGAAAAGGCGCGCGAGATCCTGCACGACCTCAAGTCCCTCGCCGGCGATGCCCTGCTCGAGGACTACAAGGATCCGTTGGCCGAGTTGCACCGGGAAGCGGTCGGCATGATCGAGGTGATCTTGCGGACAATCCAGGCGTTCCCGCCCGCCGCCGCCGCCCAGCTGCGGCTTTGCGAGGGACTCGAGGCGCTGGTGCGGCAAGTCGAAACGCAGCTGCAGACGCTCAAGTCGGGATTGTGGCATCGCAATCTCGAAATCGGCCGGGTCGAACTCGTGGCTGAGCATCTCAAACGGCTCTGGACCGCCCAGGAAACATCGCTACAGCCGTTGCAGAAATTGGCGGAAGAGATCTTCGTCGAAGCACAGCGCGGGCAACCGCTGCGCTTCCCGGCGCCGTCGTTCAAGGACGTGCCGCGCTTCGTCGCCAGCCACGGCATCGCCACCGCGCAGGTCGCCGCCCGGCTCATCCTCAAGGACCAGGAATGGTTCGGCAAACAAACCGACCTCCTGCTCGTCGCCTTCGTCCACGACCTCGGCATGCTGGGCGTCCCCGCCGACGTACTCCTGCAGACGAGCCCATTCAGCACCGAGCAAAAACGGCTCGTCGAGAAGCATCCCAAGGAGGGGGCGAAAGTCCTGGCGAAGATCTGGGGCTCCGGTTGGCAGCTCGAGGCGGTGCTCAATCATCACGAGCGCAATCACGGCTCGGGGTATCCTGCGGGGCGGTCGGAGCCGCACCTGTCGACGTTCACGAAGCTGCTCAGCGTGTGCGACGTGTATGCGGCGCTGGCGTCGCCGCGGCCGCACCGGCTGGCGCTGGACACGCGTGGGGCGCTCACGGAAGTCCTGGTGGAAGCGGACCGCGGCGCGCTCGACAAACGTCAGGCGGAGAAATTGCTGGCGCTGTCGTTCTACCCGGTCGGCTCGGTTGTGGAGTTAAACGACGGCGCCGTGGCGATGGTGATCGCGACGCATCCGGGCCCGCGCGGGCTGACGCATCCGACGCGCCCGGTGGTGGTCCTCCTGCGCGAGACGCAGGGGCAGATGCCGCCGCTGCCGGCGCTGGTGGATCTGCTGGAACTCGAGGGGAAGTACATCCTCCGCGGCCTGACGCCGAGCGAACGGCGTCATCTCTTGCTGCGGACGTATCCGGGGTTGATTTAGATCCCACGTTTGTCCTTCGCCTGGAATCACCCATGATCAAGTCTGCCGTTCCGCGCGTCGCACTCTGGGTCAAGCTCGCCTTCACCGCGTTCTTGGCGGTGCTCGTCCCGTACTACTGGCAGGCGTACGGGCCGACGAATTTCCTGTACTTCTGCGACGTCGCCCTCTTCTTTGCCCTGGCGGCGCTGTGGCTGGAAAGCCCGCTGCTGGCGTCGATGCCCGCGGTCGGCATCTTGCTACCGCAAGCCCTCTGGATGATCGACTTCCTTGCCGGCCTGGTGGGTCTACCCCTCACGGGCATGACCGCCTACATGTTCGATCCGGCGCTGACGCTGTTCACACGCGGGCTCTCGCTGTTCCATTTTTGGCTGCCGATCTTGCTCGTCTGGCTGGTGGCCCGGCTCGGTTACGACGCGCGTGCCTTTTGGTACTGGACGGCGGTCGCCTGGGGGTTGTTGCTGGTCTGCTTTCTGTGGATGCCGCCGGCGGCGCCCAATCGCGTCGACCGCAACATTCCCGTGAACATCAACTACGTGTACGGCTTCAACGACGACGAGCCGCAAACCTGGATGCCGCCGCTGGCGTACTTCGGGCTCTTGATGGCGGCGTTGCCGCTGGCGATCTTTTGGCCGACGCATCTGCTCTTGCGCTGGGCGTTCGCCAAGGACGGAGTTGTCTCGCCCCTCGCCTCCCGCTCCCTTCGCGCATAGGATCACGCTTTTGGCTTCCTTCCCGAAAGCCTGACACTCCCATGAGCGAACATCAACACTACGAGTTCTTGGCCATCGATAAGGCGCTCTCCAAGTCCGACATGGAGGAATTGAGGAACCTGTCGTCGCGTGCCGAGATCACTTCAAGGCGCCTGTTCAACGAGTATCAGTACGGAAGTTTTCGCGGCAGCCCCGAAGCGTTGATGGCCAAGTATTTCGACTTCTTCATGTATTTCGCCAACTGGGGAACGCATCGGATCATGATTCGCTTGCCCCTGGCATGCCTCGAACCCAAGGCGGCTCAACCCTATCGTGTTCCCGGCCGGTTGGAGTTAACCAGGGGATCCGATCACCTTCTCCTGGAATTTTGCTCGGGCGAAGACCAGTGCGACGATGAATGGATTGCCTGGGATGCGGATGATTTCGCGCCCTTGCGCAATGAATTGCTGAGCGGCGACCTACGCTGCCTCTATCTGGGATGGCTTGCGGCCGTCAGCAACGGTGAAGTGGCGGACGAGGCGCTCGAGCCGCCGGTGCCGGCTGGATTGGCGGACCTGTCCGAATCACTGACGCACTTCACGAACTTTCTCTATCTGGAAACCGCACTGATCGAGGCCGCGGCACAGCGCTCCGCCGATCTACCGAAGCCCCCCTCAAGCGCGGATCTCTCGAGATGGGTCGCAGCGCTGCCGGAAAAACTGAAGCAGGAATGGATCCTGGGCATGATGCAGGGAGACGGCGACCGACTCGGCGCCGCTGCGAAAAGTTTGTTTCGACAGTCGATCCGCAAGCCGCTCGAGAAAGAAGTTGGCGCACGCCGAACCGCGCAAGAGCTGCGTCTGGCACGCGACGTTCGTCAGCAGGAGAAGGAACGCGAACGAACTGAGCGCATTACGGCGGCGCGCCAGGTGCAACTGTCGGCACTGCGAGGGAAAGAGCCCCAACTCTGGAAAAAAGTCGAAGAACTGGCAGCGACCAAACTGCCGAAAAGCTACAAGGAGGCGATGGCGATCCTCAAAGATTTGCAAGATCTGTCCCGCAGCGGCTCTGGAGCTGAATTCAAGCAAGCGCTGCGCCAGCTGCAAATCCGCCATCGCTCGAAATCCTCATTCATGCGCCAGCTCCGTGATCATGGCCTGGCGACGGATTAAACCGTCTTGACAGCCTACCCAGACGGTATGAATTACCCCTTCAGGCCGATTTCGAGATCGTCGCCTTTGAAGCTACTCACGTTTGACCTGCATCTGGCGAACTGGGTTGCGTCAGCGCCCGAAGGATCGAGATCAGTCAATTTACCTGCACTGTGGACTGCTGCGCAATTCAAACGGGAGATATCGTTTATTTGTCCAGATGCAGAGGCTCCGGATCCGTTTTCTTCACTCTTCGCGGCGAGCGCATTTCTTGCCGGTCGATGCCGAGCACCTTCAAGGTTTCCTGGTAGACGTCGCGGAAGAAAATCTCGTCGCTGAAGATGTTCATTGCGCAGATGTCCGCGCGGAACTGCGGGCTTTGCGCAATGATGCCCAGCGCCGGCATCGAGAAGTTGCCGAGCACGCGGCGCAGGATTTCGAGCGTACCAGGCCGATCGATTTCCAGGAAGATCTGGGTGACTTCCTTGTAATACGCGAAGTGCGAACGCTCATCGACCATCACGTGGCCGAGGATAGCGAAGAGACAGGGATCGACGCTTTCACTGACGTGCAAGCGGAGGTTGCGGTAGTTGAGCCAGGTGGCCAGTTCCTGGACCATGGCGTAGATGAGCATTCCGGCGCCGGTATCCAGGGGCAAGTTCCACTCGTGTTGCAGCAATCCCTGGGCAAGATCCGCGACGTACTCTTCCGTGCGATGGCCGGAACGCACGAGCCAATCTTCCAGGGCCATCGAGTGCTTGGCTTCTTCATAGCCCCAGTTGATATGCGTCCAAGCCCAGGCGCGGTTGGTGCGGATGAGCGGCAGTGCCTTGGCAACGTAATCGGGCAGGAACAGCTCCACGGCGCAGAACGATTCGACGATGCCGGCAATGGTCGCGGAAGTATTGGGGTTGACTTTGTCCCAGGGAATGTCGTTTTCGAGGTCCCAGCGGCGATTACGTTCGGCCTTGCGGAAAAATTGGCGGAAGAGAGGCCACATCCGTTTCTGAAATTGAGGATTGTCGGGGGAGAGTAACTGCGACATTGGAAGTATCCTTAATTTCGTCCACCCGGACGCTTCCATATTGTATAGTATTTCGGCGCTATTTGGTCAGCGCCTTCATCAGCGACGCCGCCGAGATCTTCCCCTTGCCATCCTTGAGGCTCTGGGCGATCGCTTCGTTCGCCTTGTCTTTGAGTTTCGGCTCATATTGCCGAACCAGTTGCTGCATCAGGCCTTTGATATCCTGATTGAGCTGTTCGCCGGAGTTGCCGAAGAGGACTTGCCCGGGTTTGAACATTTCGAATTCCCGGATTTCGACCTTGGAGCTGGCGATCTTCGGTTCGACCTGGATGTCGGGCGGAAACTTGGTGACGTCGAGCGAGAGAGCGACGTCGACTTCGAGCATGACGAGGACGGTCGTCGTCGCCTGCGCGGAGAAGCCGAGGGTCGCGAGTCCTTTTTGCCAGTGCTGCACGTCGCCGATGCTCTGCAGACGAAGGGTGGTATCGACGAAGACGCGCATGGTCTTGTCGTCGTGTTTTTGCATGTCCTTGATGACGAGCGTGAGATCGCGTGCGGGGTCTTCGAGCCAAATCTTGGCCTTACGCCACAAACCGTGCGGCACGACGATCTGATCGCCGATCTTGACGTACGTGCGAAGGTTGGGGAACGGCAGCCGGGGAGGGACGGGTATGGTCATGCCCCAGTTGGATTTATCGTCGATCTCCTTGGGGAGCTTCTCGACGACCATTTCCTGCACGACGCGCGAGAGTTCCGCGAACTGGTTGGGCGGCGCCTGGAGCGGGACCGGAACGGGTACGACCGGAGTCGGCGGCGGCGCGACCGGAATCGGCGCGACCGGAGTCGGCGGCGGCGCGACAGTCTGGGCCTGAAGAACGCTCGGCAACACGACCCAAAGGGCGATTCCATATCGAAGCATGTCAAATCCTCCCGGGTTGGCACCCGCCTACCATTTTACGCATCGACGCCCGCGCCGGTCTCTTTTTTCTCGTACCCGTAACGATGCAAATAGCCCCGCCAGCGTTCCTCAATGCGCCAGCGCTGCTCGCTGGTGAGTTGATACTTGTTCGTCTCGTAACCCTTGACCTCGGCCAGGTACGCGTTGAGATTGGGCAGCATCGCCTCGAATCCGTCCATCTGAAAATGCTCGTATATCGCCCGCATTTTGGCGACGGGATCCTGCACCAGATCTTCGTAGCGGATCTCATAAAAATGGGCGTCGTCCAGGAGCGGACGGTCCTCATCGAAGCGTTCGTACATGCGCTGAAAGTTACTCAGCACGTACTCCTCCAGGCCTTCGTAGGTCGGCACCTGCAAACCGTGCGAACGGTACAGCGAGCGCCAAAGGTTCACCGTGGAGGGGAATACCACATAGGGATCGCGGACGATGTGCACGAAGCGGGCGCCGGGGAACATTTGCTTGAGCACCCGGACCCGAGCGGTGTGCGTCGGCGACTTGAGCACCAGGCGTTTGCCGGTCTTGCAGGTGATTCGCTTCAGCAGTCCCAGTAGGCCGTTCTTCCACGAAGCGAGTCGACTTTCGCTGAGTCCGCGCAGGTCGAGATATTCGGTATCTTGCGGCGGATGATTCGGAAAAGCGATGGTAAGGTACGGCGACGGCAGCCCCAGCATGCACAGGGCGAACTCATCCTCTTGAGGCCGAGAGAGCCCCGCTTTCATGTTGTCCATGGGCCGAGTCTTGGGCATCAGGAAGGAGAAGTACTTCGTAAAGAAGCCTTCGGAGATGAGGAAGTGGTTGGGGAACATGCACTCATAAGTGGTCGGGTATCCCAAAGCGGGATCCTGGATCATGAGTTCGTGCAGCAGCGTGGTCCCGGTGCGCCAGTGGCCGAGGATGAAGATGGGGGGCTGCGTGATGTGCGTGTTGCGGAGTCGGCGGAAGTAGACGATTTCCTGGATGACCCGCATGAGCGTGTTGTAGGTGGCCATGAAGGTGACGATGACGGCGATGTACCAGTAGCGCCAGTTGACGGCGCAGCGGTTTTTCAAAAGGAGTCGCAACCAGGCGTAGAGGTTGCATCCTTCCCAGATGCGCGGCGCCCATTCGGGTTTCTTGGGAGCGGTGGGCGGAGGGGGCGACATGAATGCATTCCCGAAGAATCTTGTAGCTCGAGAAAAAAACCAAGCCACAGAGGTCACAGAGAACACCGAGTAAGAAAATACATGTGCGAGACGCCTCGCCTCTGATTTATCTCTGCGTTCTCTGTGACCTCGGTGGCTTGATTGACAATTTCACTTTACGAGCAAAGCCTTCGCGCGGCGTGGGACGACTTCGCCGACGATCGCGGTCGCCTCGGCGCCGAGCGCCCTGGCCTTGCGGACCGCCGCCTCCGCCTGGTCCATCGGCAGGCTGATGAGCATACCGCCGGAAGTCTGCGGATCGTAGAAGAATTCGAGCCGAACCGGATCGGCGCCAGCGTCGATCTTGAGCTGATCCGCGACGTAGCTGGCGTTGGTGCCGCTGGCGCGCGTGCGGTACGGCTTGCGTGCGAACTCCTCGGCCCCCGCGAAGATCGGCAGCGATTTGAGGTCGATGATCAGCGTCAAGTTGCTGCCGGCCGCCATTTCGAGCGAATGTCCCGCCAGGCCGAAGCCGGTGACGTCCGTCGCGGAGTGGGCGCCGAACTCCAGGGCGACGTCCCGGCCAATGTCGTTGAGTTGCACCATGCTGGCGCAGGCGGCGCGAAAGAGCGGATCGGGGCAGGCCTCTTTCTTGTGCGCGGTGTTGATGAAACCGACGCCCAGCGCCTTCGTGAGAATCAGCGCGTCCCCCGCCTTGGCGTTCGCGTTGATGAGGATGCGATCGGGATGCACGGTGCCCGTGACGGCGTAGCCGAACTTGATCTCGTGATCGCGCACGGTGTGGCCCCCCAGGACGACGCACCCCGCTTTGATCATGCGGTCGGCGCCGCCGCGAAAGATCCCCTCCAGAAACGTCAACTCCGGATCTTGATCGTCAGGATAGCCGAGTAGGTTGAGGGCCGTAATGGGAATGCCCCCCATCGCATAGATGTCCGAAAGGGCATTGGCGGCGGCGATCTGCCCGTAGATGAACGGATCGTCGAGTACGGGCGGAAAGAAGTCGATCGTCTGCACCAGGGCCAGTTCGGGCGTGAGCCGATAGACGCCGGCGTCGTCGTGCGTTTCCGTGCCTACGAGTAAATTCGGGTTATTGAAGGCGGGGAGATGTTTGAGGATGCGTTCGATTCCTTGCGGCGGCAGCTTGGCGGCGCAGCCGGCGCACGAGGCATAATCGACCAGACGCTTCTTGACTGGGACTTCGGCGGACATGGGGTTTCTCCGTGGGGATCGAGACTTCGTTCATTTTAGGGCCGGGGCCGATCCGGTCTGCAAATTTCCGCGAATTCGGAGTATAATGTCCTTGGCTCACATTCTGGCTCGCTAAGCGGGAAACTCACCTTCTCATCTCGCAAAGGAGAAAGCCATGGCTGTCGCATTTGCCAGGACCAGACAGGTCGCGTTGACCTTGTCTCCAGCAACCGCCGCCGACGTGATGGTCCCCAATCCGGTGTCGCTCCGCGCCGATGCCAGTATCCGCGAGGCGCTCGCCTTGCTCACCGACAAGGGGTTCGGCGCCGCTCCGGTGATCGACGACGCCGGTCGACCGGTCGGCGTTCTGAGCCGGGGCGATCTGCTCATCCACGAACGCGAACACACGCACTACATCCCCAACCGCCCCAGCTTCTTCTACGACGAACACGTCGGCCATCTCCCCACTGGTTTCGAGGAGGAAGACGTCGACCCGACGTCGGTGCGCGACGTGATGACGCCCGCGATCTTTTCGGTCGCGCCGGACACGCCCATCACCAAGGTGGTGCGCGAGATGGTGAGTCTGCATGTCCATCGACTCTTCGTGGTCGACGACGCCGGGACGCTCATCGGCGTCATCAGCACGATGGATCTGCTGAAGCGATTGCAGCCCGCGGAGTGAACTGTTGATTCGTTTCGCGCTCGCATGGCCCCACGCGAGTGTGAAACGAAGACGCGGCGAACCCCCATTGACCGCCGTGACAGGCGACGTTATGGTGCCGCCGGTCGTCTGGGGATTTCTCACGGAAGGGACATGCCATGCGCACGATGCCGCGCTTCGCGATATTCACCGCCTCCGCCTCGTTGTTCTTGATCGGCTGCAACAAAGCGCCCGAGCCGGGTCCGAATGAAACCGGCAAACCGAGTACCGCGCTCAAGCCCGATATCGACGTGCCCGTCAACATCAACCGCGGCTTCGACTTCACGCAGATTCCGTCGAAGGCGCCGACGCATTTCCTGAGTAACACGTTGCCCGATTGCGCGGGGCAAAATCGACCGCCGGACGAGACGTTCGCCAAGAAGAATGCCGTTGCGCTGTTCGAGGCGGTCGCTGGGTCGCCGGAGAAGCCTGGGCTATGGGACCAGGTCCGCTTCGTCGACAACAAGGGGCGCAAGATTCGCCATTTCGCGAACATCAAAACCGATAAGGGCGAGATCCGTCTGGAACTTCTCAGCGATGCCGCCCCGAACCACGTCCGCAGCTTCGTCGCCCTCGCCCGTGCGGGCTACTTCGACGGCCTGCCGTTCCACAAAAGCACCCGCGAGGAAGGCCCGCTCCGCGGCTACCTCGAATCCGGCTGCCCCAAAGGCACCGGCGAATTCGGGTACGGCTCTATCGGCTACTGGCTCAAACCCGAAATCAAGGACGACCTGGTCCACGCCGACGGAACCGTCGGCGCCTGGTCGAGCAAGGACGCCAACGGCGCCGACCTCGCCAATGCCGCCTGCAAGTTCTACGTCAGTCTCGGCCAATCCGTCGGGCTCGACGGGAACTACACGATTTTCGGAAAAATCGTACAAGGTCTCGATGTCGCTCATACAATCAATCGTACCCAGGTGAAAGAAGACGACATTCTGGCCGGCGCCAAGAATCTCATCCTCATTCGCCAGGTCGCGATCGATGAAGTCGTCGACGCCAACCTTGTCGCTTCGAAGTAGGAGCCTCTCCGTGCCGGACGTTACCGCGAAAGTCAACGAAGCCAAGAAGTCGATCGACCTCGAAAAGAACAATTACGTCGTCGAACTCGACACCACCAAAGGCCCGATCCGTCTGCAATTCCTGACGGATCTCGCCCCCGGGCACGTCAAGAACTTCATCGCCCTCGCCAAGATCGGTTTCTACGACGGCGTCGGCTTCCACCGCGTCATCTCCGGTTTCATGATCCAGGGGGGCTGCCCCCTCGGCACCGGCACCGGCGACGGCGGCTACAAAATCCCCGCCGAATTCAACAAAACCAAGCACGAGCCCGGCGTCCTCTCCATGGCCCGCTCCAGCGACCCCGATTCCGGCGGCACCCAGTTCTTCATCGTCCTGGAAAAATCGACGCATCTCGACAACAACTACACCGCCTTCGGACGGACCGTCGATCAGGCCTCGCTCGACGTCGTGCGCGCGATCGGCAAGGTCGACGTCGATCGCAACGACAAGCCGAAGGTCAAGGTCGTCATCAACAAGGCGACGGTGACCGAGACGCCGAAGTAACGAACCATTCCCGCCCCGCGTCGAGGGGCTGGGAGGGGACCCACGCAAAGTGAAGTCGTGAATCTGGTCAGGCCGGAAGGTGCAGCCATAAGCGTCGGATCTTGTGCAGTGGATCAGCCTCTCCCAGTCAACCTCGCCGCGGGCGGTTTCCTTTCGTCCGCGAAGTTTCTCCCCCTTGAGATCTGCGAATGACTCCGGAAGAACAGGTCGCCCTCAGGCAGAAGCACTACAACGCCGCCGTGGTTTCGCTTCGGCTGAAGCACGAAGAGTTGATGGTGCTGCGCGTGAAGCCCGATTTTCCCGTGCCGCCGCACCAACCGGGTCAGTACTGCACGCTCGGCATGGGCCACTGGGAGCCGCGCGCTCCCGACTGTCAGCCGGAGAATCCCAAGCCGGGCGAGGAAAAGAAGCTCATTCGCCGGGCGTATTCTTTGAGTTGTTCGGTGCTCGGCGACGACAACCAGCTGCTCGAGTTGGAGACGCCTGAGTATCTCGAGTTTTACATCGTGCTGGTGCGCCAGGCCGACAAGAGCCCGCCGGCGCTGACGCCGCGAATCTTCACGCTCAAAGAGGGGGACCGTCTGTTCCTGGGCGAGAAGATCGCCGGGCATTTCACGCTCGAGCCGGTGAAGCCGACCGACAACGTCATCTTCCTTTCGACCGGCACCGGCGAGGCGCCGCACAACTACATGCTCTGGCAACTGCTGCGTCGCGGCCATCAAGGCAAAATCCTCGCCGCCTGCTGCGTCCGCTTCCGTCAGGATTTGGCCTACCTGCCGATCCACGAGACGCTGATGACGAGGCATCCCAATTATACCTATCTGAGCCTGACGACGCGCGAGGCCGCCAACCTCGATCACAAGGTCTATATCCAGGATCTCATTACGAGCGGCCAACTCGAAGAGAAACTGGGAGACACGCTCGACTCGACGCGCACGCACGTCTTCATGTGCGGCAATCCCAAAATGATCGGCGTCCCTGAAGTCGACAAGGCGACCGGCGAACGGAGCTACCCCAAGCCCCTCGGCGTCATCGAAATCCTGGAAGCCCGCGGCTTCACGCTCGATCAGCCCAGTCAGAAACTCAAGGGCACGATCCACTTCGAGGAATACTGGTAAATAACCGAGCCGAAAGCGTGAGCGACGATCTTGCCTCAATCGTCGCTCACGCTTCCGGCTCGGCAATGCGGCAAGGCGAGGGTCCCCTCATGGCCGATCAGCAAATTCTCAACGGCTACAAGCTGATCAACATGATCGCCAACGGCCAAACCACGCAGGTCTGGGAGGTCGTCGAACTCTCCAGCCATCGCCACATGGCCATGAAGATGATGGTGGCCGAGAAGGTCAAGGATCCGACCGGCATCGACATGTTCTACCACGAGGCGAACGTCGGCCTGAAATTGCAGCACCCTAACGTCATCCGCATCCACTCCGTCACCAAGGATCCGAAGTTCCCCAACTTCGTCATGGAGTACTTCCAGGCCGGCAGTCTGAAAGTCCGACTCCTCCGCAAGCAACACGACTTCATCAAGGAGCGGATGCACAGCATCCTGAAGCAGGCCTGCACGGCCCTCGCTTACATGAACACGAGCGGTTGGGTGCATCGCGACGTCAAGCCCGAGAACTTCCTCGTCAACAACGCCGGCGATCTCCGTCTCATCGACTTCGCCATCGCTCAGAAGATCCAGAGCAACACATTCCTCGGCCGACTCTTCCGCCGGCGCGGCCCGGTGCAGGGGACGCGTAGCTACATGTCTCCCGAGCAAATCCGCGGCGAGCCGCTCGACGCCCGCGCCGACATCTACAGCATGGGCATCACGATGTACGAATTGACGACGGGCCGGCCGCCGTTCAAGGCGGCGTCGAATCAGGAACTGCTCGTCAAGCACATCACCGAGAAGCCGATGAGTCCGCAGCAGTACCTGCCGGAACTGACGGACGACTTCTCAAAGCTCGTGTTGCACATGTTAGCGAAGAAACGCGAGGATCGACCGGAGTCGTTCCACGCGGTAATGATCGCGCTCAACAAGATGAAGATCTACAAGAACGAACCGCCGCGGAAGAAGGAACATTGAGTTGCCAGGCCCACGCGGCGAGGTATACTTCTCACGCCCACAATGATTTAAAGAGCCGCGCCCGCTAGGGAGCGGCTAAAAGCACCAGATCACGTAAATCCGCACCCAAGCGGTCGCGGCTCTTGAGGCAATTTCCCCGCATGCGGCATAACTCGATGTCAAGCCTCAAACGCCAAATGCTCCAGCGTCCCCAGACGAGCCTCCCACAGATCGCACACCGCATGCGTGCGGGCGACGCTCGCGCCCAGGTAATTGGCCGGGTCGTCGAGGACCTGCCGTTGCGCGGGCGTCAGCTTTTCCAGGTAGGGCTGAATCGACGCCGTGTCGCGCACGACATCCGCGAGAGGCTTTTTCTGTTGCCGGGCGTTGCGCGCCAGGACGCGCGCCGCTTCGTGTGCGTCGGGATGACCAGCCAGTGCCAGGCAAATATAAAGCGGCTCGGCCGTGATCGGGTCCTTGCCGCCGTCGAGCACTTCCTTCATCCGTACCGCGTCGGCCTCCACGCCGTCCAGCGTCATCGATAAACGCTGCGTGCCGTAAGCGAAGGCGGCCGCGAATTCCGTGACGAAACGCATCGACGCCGAGTTCGTCAGATCGCGCTGGTGCTCGGAGATCTGGTCCATCAAGACCGTCATCAGCCTCGGCATGTACGCCTTCCACATCGACTTCACGTTCTCGAAATCCTTGGGATTCACCTTGTGGGGCATCGTCGACGAACCGACGATCTGCGAGTTCGGGTCGTTGGCTTTGCGGTCGCGCAGTTCGCGGAGTTCGCTGCGCTGCAGATGGCGGAAGTCGTCGGCGAGATTGGCGAAGACGCCCCAGCAGGCGTCCAGCGCGTAGATGAAATCGCACATGTACTCCGGCTGTGCGACCTGCGTCGAGATCTCCGGCGGCACCAACCCGAGCCTGTTCATGAGCGCGACTTCGAGCTGTTGCGGCTGTTCGGGACGCAAGAGCGCGAGGGCGTTGTACGCCCCGACGGCGCCGGCGAATTTGCCCCGCAGGTTGATCCCCGCCTGGCGAATACTCTCGATCCGCTGCCCCACGCGCGAGACGTACAGGGCCACCGCAAAGCCGAACGTGATCGGCACCGCGTGCTGCCCGTGCGTGCGGCCCATCTGCGGCGTACTGGCGTACTCGCGCGCCATGCGGATCAGTTTCCGCTCGAGCCCGATCAAATCGGGGAGCAGCACCTGCTCCGTCAGTTCCTTCAAACACAAGGCGCGGGCAGTGTCCATGATGTCGGCCGACGTCGCGAAGAGATGGACGAACGGCTGCGCCTCGGGGCTGACGGCATTGCGGATGCAATTGACCAGGGCGCGGATATTGTGCTGAATGCGGGCTTCTTCCGCGTAAACGTCCTCGGGGACGACGTGCTTGCACGCCTCGACGATTTCACTCGCGACTTGGGCGCTGCAGACGCCGGCGTCGGCGAGCGTCTCGGCCCAGGCGCCTTCGACGCGCGCCAGGAACCGCACCTGCGCCTTCTCCGAGACGAACGGCGCCAGCCGCGCGAAAAACTCGGGGTCGGCGAAATAGTAGCGGGCGTCGAAGGGGGAGGCGGCGTCGAACGGATTCATGCGCGGATCCTGTTTCAGGGGTTCTTGCTCTCATCTTCCAAACCCGTCCCGCACTCGGCAATGGACTTCCAGCGGAAACCCGCTTAAAACAGGAGAGCGTGCTCCTCTTCTTCTCTCCTCCCCGAGATTCTCCCGTGCCGCGCATCATCTTGGCCTTCAACGGCGATCTCGAATCGCGACTCGCCCTGCACTGGCTGGTTCACGAACGCGGCTACGAAGTCGTCACCCTCTCCATCAACCTCGGTCAAGAAGTCTATCTCGAACCCCTGGGCGAGATCGCGCTCGATCTCGGCGCCTCCGCGGCCAAGGTCATCGATCGCCGAAAAGAATTCCTGCACGACTTCGCGTTCCCCGTCCTGCAGGCCAACGCCGTCTATCAATCGAGCGGCTTCCTGGGCTCGGCGCTGGCGCGCTGCCTGATCGCGCAAGAACTGGTTCGGGTGGCACGCGAAGAGGGGTGCGATCAAGTCGCGCATGCCGCCTCGAGCAAGGGGAACGATCAGGTTCGGCTGGAGACGGCGATCGCGGCGCAGAATCCGCATCTGGAAGTCGTCGCCCCAGTCCGGCGCTGGCATCTCAAAAATCTCGAGGACAAACTCCTCTACGCCCGCAAACGTCGGCTTCCGGTCGACGAGCCGAGGTCGGAACCGGTCTTCATCGACCGCAACCTGTGGGGCGTGAGCCTTTACCCGACGGAGTTGAAGGACGCCTGGCACGACATGCTGGTGTACGTCTTGACGAAGCCGCCGGAGTTGGCGCCCAACGAGGCGGCGGTCGTCACGGTCGGATTCGACCAGGGCATTCCGGTCAGCATGAACGGCAACCGGATGGATTCGATCCCGCTGGTGCGCGAACTCAATCGGCTGGGAGGCGAGCACGCGGTGGGCCGTAGCGACGTGGTCGAAGATCGGTTGTTTGGCATCAAGAGCCGGGAGATTTACGAGGCGCCGGCGGCGACGATCTTGATGGCCGCCCATCGCGATCTGCAAAGCCTGGTACACAGCAAAGAGATGAGCCAGCTGCGCGAGGTGCTGAGTCGGCGTTACGCGGAGCTCGTGTATCAGGGGCTGTGGTTCCACGACGCCCGGCGGGCGCTCAAGGGATTCTTCGACGAGGCGGAGCGAACCGTCTCGGGCGAGGTACGCCTTAAGCTGTACAAGGGTTCGCTGACGATCCTGGGCCGGCGCGGCCCGCACAGTTTGTACGACAGCAGGCTCGCGAATCAGTCGAATCTCGAACTGTTCGACAACCAGTGGGCACAGGGATTCACGCACCTGTGGAGCCTGCAATCGCGATTGGCGGCGGGTCAGCATCCTCCGGACAAGAAACAAACAATCATCGAATGAGCGCTCCTCCCGAAGTCGCGTTGTCGATCAAACAGCCGTGGGCGACGCTGGTCGTGCACGGTCTGAAGACGATCGAGATTCGCCGTTGGCCGACGCTCCGGCGGGGCCGAGTCTTGATTCACGCCGGGAAGGTCCCCGACGACCGACTCTCGGGTTGGGCTCGGGTGCCGACGGAACTGGAGAGTTTCGCGCGCTTGCGCGGCGGCATCGTGGGCGCCGTCGAGGTCGCCGACTGTTTGACGTATCGCACTCTCGAAGAGTTCACCCGCGATCAGGGCGCCCACTGCAACGAGCCGGAGTGGTTCGAGCCGCCGGCGCTTTACGGGTTTCAGATGGGGAAGCCGGAGACGGTTGCATTTCGGCCCTACGCGGGTTGGTTCAAGTTTTTCACGGTCGAACCATGACGAAGCTGTTGGTGAGCGTGCGCGACGCGGAGGAGGCGCGGTCGGCCTGGGCGGGAGGCGCCGACGTGATCGACGTCAAGGAACCGGCGAATGGTTCGCTCGGCGCCGCCGACGAGGCGACGATCGCGGAGATCGTGCAAGCGCTCGAGGGGAAGGCGGTCGTAAGTGCCGCCCTGGGCGAGTTGATCGAGGGGCGCGAACGCGGACCTTCGGGGCTCACGTACGTCAAATGGGGTCTTGCCGGAGCGGGAGCGGATTGGCGTGCGCAATGGCAGAGGCGAGCGCTGGGACAAACAGCCCTCCCCGTCGTCGTCGGCTACGCCGATTGGCAATGCGCCCAGGCGCCGAACATTCGCGAGGTCGTCGATTTTGTTTGCGAAAGCCAGTTGGGGGGCGTGTTGTTGATTGACACGCACTGCAAGGACGCAACCCTTCACGGCCACACGCCGACGCTTCTCGATTGGCTGAGACTCGACGACCTGGAACAGTACGCTCAAGAGTGTCGCGTCGCAGGGGTTCAATTGGCGCTCGCGGGTTCGCTTGGAATGGAAGACCTCCGTACGCTGTACCCGCTTGTTCCCGATTGGTTCGCGGTGCGCGGCCTGGTGTGCGCGGAGGGCCGACGAACGCTTGGCGTCGACCGCGCACGCGTTGCCGGGGTGAAGCGGTTTCTGCAGGAACTTTGCTGAAAGCCCAGGGATGGCTATCCCTGGGGAGCCCTGCAATCGCCGTAATTTTTCGCGGAATCGGCGCTGTTCCAGATCGAGATTGGAACCTGGTTTCGCGCGGGCCCCCAGGGATAGCTATCCCTGGGCTTTCCACGATTTTGGCGTGGCAACGCCGAGGGCCGACGACCAGGCAGCCAACGACGCAGGAATTTGGTGGCGCGAATGGCCCTGGCTGTGGATGAATCGTTCGGCGTTCCCATCGTGAGCGTCGAGGAGCAGATGCGCGGTTGGTTAGCGACGATTGCGAAGGAACGTCAGATCGAGCGACAGATCAAACCCTATTTCGAACTCGTCCGCCTTTTCGAGTTTTATCAGGCATTTGCGGTGCACTCTCTCGAGTTCGGGCGGCGCAAAAATTCTCCGACCTACGCTCCGCCAAGATTCGCATCGGCGCTTCGGATTTGAAAATCGCCTCGATCGCCCTGGTTCGCGACTGTTTGCTTTTGACCGCCAACAAGCGGGACTTCGAGAAAGTTCCAGATTTGAGGTTCGAGAACTGGCTCGATTGAGTTCGAATCGCGTTTTTAGCGTGGTAATTTCGTCACTCACCCGCTATAATCGCCCTACCAGCCAAGAGTTTCCGCGCGGGAGACGTCCTTATGTTTCGCCTTTTCTACCTTTTAATGGTCGTCCTTACTTTCGGCCTCGCCTATTTGGCAGTGAGTTCCGGGACTTCCGCGCAGACCCCCAAAAAGGGGGTTGCCCCCAAGATCATGCCCCCCGCGGAGCCGGGGCCGCAATTCGTCCAACAGCCGCAAAACGGCAATAACTTCCCCAATGGCTTCGATCCCAATCAACAAGATCTGCTCAAGGCCTTGCAGGACGCCCAGAGGCTTCAGGTCGAATTCATCCGCTCGCTGCCCATCAAGGAAATGATCAAGGATCTGGAACGGGCCACGCGCAATCCGTTCCCGCCCAATCCCGAGTTCGGCGTTAACGGCGCTAGCAAGGCACCGCAAGCAAACAAAGGTCGGCTCGGCGCCCGCTTCGTCAGCGTTCCCGAATCGGTCTCCGTGGCCATGGACCTCCCAGCCGGGCTGGGGCTGTGGACCATCGACGTTTGGCCCAATTCCCCCGCTGCAATGGCCGGCTTCAAAGTCAACGACTTGCTCATCGAACTCGCCGGCAAGCGCGTGCCGACCAACCATCAGGAGTTCATGGAGAACGTATTCACGCAGATCAAGGCCGATGAGGAGGTCGACGCCGTCGTGTATCGTCGCGGCGTCAAGGTGACGCTGAAGGGCCTCAAAATACCCGAAAAGATACTCGAGGGCCCGGTGCAACCCCTCTCCATCAAAGTCGATCCGCGCGACCTGCTGCCGCCGGGCGTTGCGCTGCCCAATCCTGTGCCGCTGAATCCTGCGCCGCCGGTTGCCATTCCTCCCGAGGCTTCCGTCGACGTCGTGCCGCAATTTCCGGGCAATTACAACGTCATCCGCAAGATCCCCGGCGCCACCGTCGTGAAAAGTAAGAACGGCCTCACCGAGATCATTCCGCAGAAGTAACATGCGCCGAAGGCGATCCCGTAGGGCAAGCGGCCTCGCTTGCCTTTTTCGAGTGGGCAAGCGAGGCCGCTTGCCCTACGACACGCGGTCAGGCGGCACCAAGTACAAGATCCCCGCAAAAACGAGTTCCGCGAGCGTCCAGGCCACGCGCATCAGCAGCACGGCGGCGACGATCTCGGGCCGCGCGCCGTACGGCGCCAAGAGGGCATAGAGCACGAGTTCGCGCACGCCCAGGCCGCCCGGCATGATGAGCGCGAGGAATCCGCCCACCCACGCCAGCGCGATGATCGCCGAGAGCTGCACCCAGACGCCGGGCGTGAAGCGGATCGGCGTTGCGAGCACGGCGTTGAGACCGGCCCAGGTGCTCAGGCCCAATAGCGTCCAACCGACGAGCGTCAGCGCGATGCCGGCCAGGAGCGTGCGAATCCGCAGCGGCGGCGGCGTGCCGATCGCCTGAAATCGCCGCGCTCCCCGGGCCACGAGAAAGTTAAACACGCCGGGCATCAACGGCACGCCGCAGACTGCGAGGAGCAGGAGTCCGGTCAAATAGGGCGGGATGCGCAATCCTTCCATCGTGGGCGGATCGAGCGCGAAGACGACGGCGGCGAGCAGGGCGCCGGACGCCATCGTCGTTAAAACTTCGTACAAGGAAGTGATCCCGGCCGCGGTCAGCGACACGCCCGGGCCGCGAACCAGCGTCGCCCGCATCACCAGCGCGATCGCCTTGCCGGGGACGTACTTGCCCAGATGGCCGATGTAGTACGCCCGCACCGCGGCAAAGGCGCTCGGGTTTTGGCCGAAGACGTGCAGGAGCAGAAACCAGAAGCCCGCGGAGAAACCCAGCGCGGGGAGGTAGAGCGCGACGGAAAGGGCGATCCAGCCGGGATGCCAGGTGATTTGCCGGAGGTCGCCCGAGTCGCGGTAAAACTGCCAGCCGACGAAGCCGAGGATGGCGAGCGCGAGCGCCGCCTTCGCGGTCGGCATCAGCCAGGCGGGGCGCGTCATAGCCAGCCGGGCATGTCGCCCACCTTCGGCAGATGGACCACGGACAGGCTGCTGATTTCGGGATGTTGGCGCACTTCTTCGAGGGCGGCTTCCGGCGGCTGGGCGTCGAGGTTGAGGACGCCGATTGCTTCGCCGCCCGGCTTCTCTCGGCCCACGCGCATCTGGGCGATGTTGACGTTGTGCTTGCCGAAGATGGTGCCGACGAAACCGATCAGGCCCGGCACGTCGTGATGCGTGAACAGCAGCATGATGCCGTCGAGGTACGCGTCGAGATGATGGGGCCCCAGCTGCACGAGGCGCAGATACTGGTTGCCGAACTGCGTCCCGGCGGCGGTGTAGACCTTCTTGTCGGTGTGAACGTCGGCGCGAATCAGAGTGCTGAAGTCCCCTCGCTTGGGATTGGTCGCCTCGGTGATTTCGATGCCGCGCTCGCGGGCCATCAGCTCGGCGTTGACGATATTGACGCCTTCTACCAGGCGAAACTCCAGCAGCCCGGCGACGAATGCGGCGGTGATGAGCTTGGTGCCGCGCTGGGCGACGTCCCCCTTGTACATCATCTCGACCTTGTGAATCGAGCCCTTGCACATCTGGGCGTGCAACAATCCGAGCCGGCGCGCGAGATCGACGTACGAGCGTAGCTCTTGCAACTCGGCGCGATCGACCGGGGCCATGTTGACGGCGAAGCCGACGACGCCCTTGGTGAGATAGTCGATGAGGAGCTGCGCCGCTTCGAGCGCGACCGATTCCTGGGCTTCGACGGTCGAGGCGCCGAGATGGGGCGTGAGGACGATGTTGGGCGCCTTGAGCAGCGGATGATCGGCGGGGGGCGGCTCCTGCACGTAGACGTCGAGGGCGGCGCCGGCGAGGTGCCCCGACTTCAGCGCTTCGGCCAGGGCTTCTTCGTTGATGATGCCGCCGCGGGCGCAGTTGATGACGCGGGCGCCCTTCTTCATCGACGCCAACTCCTTGGCGCCGATCAAGTTCGTCGTCTCCGCGGTGAGCGGCGTATGTACCGTTAGATAATCGCATCTGGGTAGCAGTTGATCGAGTCCGAAAACTGCTTCGATGCCGAGCTGACCGGCGCGGTCGGGCGTTAAGAAGGGATCGTAGCCGACCGGCTTCATGTCGAGCCCCGCCGCTCGGCGCGCCACTTCGCGGCCGATGCGGCCCAGGCCGACGATGCCGAGCGTTTTGCCCGCGAGCTGGTTGCCGACGAACTTGTTGCGCTCCCATTTGCCCGCCTTCACGGAGGCGTCCGCGGCCGCGGTATTTCGCGACAGCGCCATCATCAGCGTAATTGTTTGCTCCGCGGTGCTGACGGTGTTGCCGCCCGGCGTGTTCATCACCACGATGCCCTTGCGCGTGGCGGCGGCGACGTCGATGTTGTCGACCCCCACGCCCGCGCGGACGATCGCTTTGAGTTTGCCGGGATTCTCAAGAAGTTCCGCGGTGACAGTGGTGCCGCTACGAACGACCATGCCGTCGGCGGCCTGAATGGCGGCCCTCAGTTCGTCGCCTTTGAGGCCGGGGCGATTGTCGAGTTCCAGCCCGGAGGCCTTGAGCATCTCGAGGCCGCCGGCGTCGAGTTTGTCGCTGATGAAAACACGAGGCATTGCGAGGTTCCTTGCCATGAATCGGCGAGCGGGGGACGTGAGTCCCCCAGTAGTGCGAACACGCACTGCGTAGAATATCGTATCGGGGGACTCACGTCCCTCGCTCGCCATCTGTCCGACGTGTATTTTACGGTTCTTCGAGATAGGTGTAGCCGTCGAGGCCCGATTCGTAGAAGCGAATCAGCTGACGCGACTCGTTCAGCGTCATCTTCCCTGCGCGCACGGCCTGCTCGACGTCGCGGAACAACTTGGCGATCATCTCATCGCCGTTGTACTGCACGTAGGCCAGCACTTCGCGGACGGTGTCCCCCTTGACCACGCCTTCGATGTGAACCTCGCCCTGCTCGTCAAGCCGAACGTGCACCGCGTTGGTGTCGCCGAAGAGGTTGTGTAAATCGCCGAGGATCTCCTGATAGGCGCCGAGCAGAAACGCGCCGAGATAGTACGGCTCGTTCTTGTAGGGATGCAGTTCGAGCGTGGTGCGGACGTCGCGCAGGTCGATGAACTGGTCGATCTTGCCGTCCGAATCGCAAGTGATGTCGCCGAGCACGGCCCGGCGAATGGGCGCCTCGGTGAGGCGATGGATCGGCATCACCGGGAAGAGTTGCTTGACGGCCCAGCTATCGGGCATCGATTGGAACACGGAGAAGTTGCAGAAGTACGTGTCGGAGAGGAGCAGCTCCAGACCTTGCAGCTCTTCGGGCGTGTAATCGAGATCGCGGACCATCTTGAGGATCTTGCCGCACACCGCCCAGAAGAGGCGTTCGGTGAGGGCGCGCATCTCGATGTTCATGCCGCCGAGATTGAAGAGGTTGAGCGATTCGTCCATTGCCTGGATGGCGTCGTGGTACGACTCGAGCAGGTTCTTCTTCGACAGGTCGCGGAAGATGGCGAAGAGGTCGGTCACCTGCTGGGGCGCCTCGCTCGGGATCTCAGGAAGCTGAGTGTAGCGGTCGAAGTTGGAGACGCCGACAACGTCGAAGACGAGCATGCTGTGATAGGCGACGACGGCCCGGCCTGACTCCGAGATAATCGTTGGATGGGGAACGTTGCACTCGTCGCAGACGGATTTGATGCGGAAGACGACGTCGTTGGCGTATTCCTGGAGGGTGTAGTTGACGCTCGATTCGAAGTCGGTTTGGGAGCCGTCGTAGTCGATGCCGAGTCCGCCGCCGACGTCGATGAACTTGACGCCGGCGCCGACGCGATGGAGTTCGCAGTAGATACGGCTCGCCTCGGTGAGGGCGCTTTTGATGCTGCGAATGTTGGTGATTTGGCTCCCCAGATGGAAGTGGACAAGCTGGAGGCAGTCGGCCATGCCGCGCTGCTTGAGGAACTCGTACGCTTCCATCGCCTCGGTGAGGGTGAGGCCGAACTTCGAGCGATAGCCGGCGGAGAAGCGCCAGCGCCCGGCGCCCTTGGCGGCGAGCTTGACGCGGATGCCAATCGCCGGGCGAACGTTGAGTTCCTCGGCGTGGCGGACGATCAGTTCGAGTTCGGTGAATTTCTCGACGACGGGGATGATCTGCTTGCCCATCTTGCGGGCGAGCGTGGTCATCTTGATGAACTCGTCGTCCTTGAAGCCGTTGCAGATGATGGGCGTGTCGCCGCCGTTGGTCAGCGCGAGAACGGCCAGCAACTCGGGTTTCGACCCGGCTTCGAGGCCGAAGTGGAATGGCTTGCCAAAGTTGAGGATTTCTTCGACGACGTGGCGCTGCTGGTTGACCTTGATGGGGTAGACGCAGCAGTATTTGCCGCCGAAGCCGAACTCGGTGATGGCGTTGGTGAAGGCTTCGTAGATTTCGCCGACGCGGTGGCGCAGGATGTCGGTGAAGCGCAAGAGAATCGGCAGCTGGATGCCGCGTTCTTGCAATTGATCGATGAGTTTCTTGAGATCGATGCCGGCGAGCGGATTCTTGCTGGGATGGACGGTGACGTTGCCTTCTTCGTTGATGCCGAAGTAGCCTTTGCCCCAATGGCGGACGCCGTAGGTTTCGTAGGCGTCCTGGACTTTCCAGTGGCCCATTAAGTCGCGGGCCGGGGCGCCCAGGGAGGCGGTGGCGTAATTGGAGGAGGCTCGGATCGGCTCCGGCGCGGCGGGAACGGCGGCGGAGTTGGCGTTTTGGTTTTCCACTAGAGTTTTCAGTCTCGGAGGTGAAAGATCAAGCAACCCATTTGTGCTATGCCCGCGGCGAAAGAGCGTCAAGGAGAAAAGAGGGCCCGTGCGCGTGAAAGAGGGAGGGGGGCGCGGTACGATTGCACTCGGAATTTTCATGCATGCCCGGTAGAATGCAGCGAATAGGTTTTTTCTCCTCGGACGACTCGATGGCTTCCCCCTCCAATACCGATGCGAAATCGTCGAACCTCCTCGCGTGGCTCGCCGGCGCCGCCGTCCTCGCGCTGCTCGCTGCGATCTTTTCTGGCGCCGCGCTGGAACTCTGGTCGGCGTGGCAATCCGATCCCAACTACTCGCATGGCCCCTTGGTCCTGCCGCTCAGCCTGCTCTTCGCCTGGCTTTACCTGCGGAATCATCCGCCCGAGCCGCACGCCGACGCGCTCGCCGGGTCGCTCAGCATCGTGGCGGGGGGCTTATTGCATGGCGTGAGCTTGCTGTTCGCGTCGCTGTGGGCGGACTATCTCGCGTTAGTCTTGATCCTGCGCGGGCTCGCCATAGCGGTGGGCGGCAAGCGCTGGGCGGCGGGGCTGTGGTTTCCCATTCTCTTCCTGTTCTTCATGTTTCCGCTGCCGTTCTTCGTGACCAATCATTTGGCAGTCCAGTTGCAGAACGTCGTCAGTGCCGCCAGCGCCGTCATTCTCGACGTGCTGGTCGGCTGCACCCAGCGCGGCAACGAGCTGACGCTGGCGTCGATGCCGCGCACGCCGCTCAAGGTCGGACAGGAATGCAGCGGCGTGCGGCAGGCGGTCGCTTTTTTCGCCCTGGCGACTGTCCTCGCCTACGGCGCGCTTCGCTCCTGGGGTTGGGGACTTTTGCTGGTCGCGCTGGCCGTCCCCATCGCCATCATCACGAATATTTTGCGGGTTTTGCTGATGGCGCTGGGCATTCTGTGGTTCGGGCCAGGGTGGTCCGCGTCGAGCCTGCACGACGTCCCGGCTCTGTTAACGATGCCGATCGGCTTGCTTCTTTTCTTTGGATGCGTGAAAATGATGGAACGTTCGTCCACGCCGCCGACTCAGGATCCGCCATGAATATTGCGCGCATGCTGTGCGTTCCGCTGGGTTTGCTGCTGCTGCTCTGGGCTGGGCAAGAGGTGCTCGTGCATCATTTGCAGTCGGCTCCGACGTCGCTGTATCCGCCTTTGAAGGAATCGCTGGACCGTCTAACTCCCCAGTTGAAGGGGACGCACGAGTGGAAATGGGATACGGCCGACGCGCGCCGCATCGAGGCATGTGAAAAGAGCCGGGCGGGCCAACTGAAGTTGATCGATTTCATACCAGAGACGTTCTTACTCCGATATTATGATTGCGTCTCCCAGCCCCTGTCGGTTAGCGTATCGTTGGTGCATTCGGAGAAAGGGCTCGACCGTCGGCACCATCCGGAAATTTGCCTCGCCGACGTGCAAGGCTGGCGCGAGGAGCCCGAGAGTCGTCGGCTGGTGACGCTGGCGACCGCGGCGGGTACGCTGGAGACCCCGCAGCTGCAGCGATTTCGATTTCGGGCGCGCGATCTTTCCCAGCCGGTGTACACTGTGTATTACTGGCACTACACGGTCAAGGCGCACGATGCTCAGGAATTGTCGGCTCTGCAAGTCTTTAACGGCCTGTTCAAGCAGGCGCCCCCCAGCGTCTCCGTGCAGGTTTGGTTGGCGATCCCCCTGGATCAGCTGGACCGACGTCCGGAACGCGAATCGCTCGTGGAGAGTTCGTTCCTGCCCGCGCTGGACCGTGAACTGCGCGAGCGTCATCTGCCGGCCAAGGTGAGAATGCAGAGCGATCGAATTGTCATGGGTTTGAATCGATAGCAATCTGGTTTCGACGGAAGCGACATGCCCGTGTCCTTTCGCGTTTTGAGTGCTCGTCATGAAAAAGACCGTTCTCTGGTCGGCGATCCTGCTCCTGGGCGTCGGTTGCGGCTACCTGGTGTTCCGCGCGTTTCGGGAAAGCGATCCGCAAGCTCTCTTTCAAAAGGCGATCCAGGCATACCAAAAAGGCTCCGAATCGTACGAAAAGGGGTCGTTTGTCGAGGCGAAAAGGAGTTTCGACGACGCCCATCGCTTCGCTCAAAATGCGCTCAACGCGATGAACGACAAGAACCCTAACCTCGAAACGACGGAACAAAAGGAGTTGGCAGGCGCTATCTGTTATCTGCACGCCCGCGCCGTCCGCGATCGCTATTATTCCGAACTCTCCGCCGAGAAAAATGGCCGGGAGCCGGAAACTCCCGATACGACGACGGGCCAAACCTTCCGCGATTTTCATCGCATCAAGGATCCCAACGATCAAAAAGTAGCGATCAACTTTTTGCGCAACGCCACCACGTTTCTGCCAGGCGACAAGGCGCTCGTTCAAGACGTGCTGCGAATGGAGCTGACGTCCAATCCGCTCGACTGGAACTACATCGAGAAGCTGGCCCGCGCGACGCTGGCGATCCAGGGGCAAGAAAACGATCCGCGGGCCTTGTATCTACTGGCTCGGGTGCAACTCTTTCAGCCGGATGCGCGCGGCAATATCCCGGCGTCCAAAAATCGTAGCCAGGCGCAGATGCTCGACGGCCTGGGATTCGTCGAAAAGATCCAGTCCGACTTCGTCATCACCGACGCCGTGCTCGAGGGGCTCAAAAAGGCCGGCGTCCCGGGCAGCATGGTCGAAGGGCTGCGCCCGCTCAAGGGTCGTCCCTACAAGGGGGCCCGGGAATTCGCCAAGGCGCTGCCCACGGAGCTGAAAACGTCCGGCGTCGCTCCCAAAATCCTGCGCCTGGCGCGCGTCGACAACTTTCCCCTCTGGCGCACCCTCTACCTCCATGCCCTGCTGCACGACACGATTCTTGAAAATACCAAAGAGGCCGACCGACAACCGCGCATCGAAGCGCTCCACAAATTGCTCTTCGACCCGAACTCGGGAATTATCGAACTCGCCAAGGCGGGGGCGTCGCAGGATCGCCAGCTGCATCCGTGGGACCTGGAAGGCCTGATGAACGTTTGGCTGATCGGCCTCGATCTCAAGATCGAAAAGATTCGTAGGGAAAACGACAACCTCGACCCGCTTCGCGCCACGTTCCTGGATTTCCTGGCATTCTGCGATCGTCTGGAAAAAACGACGATTCCGGGAGGCGCCCGGCTGCTTCCGCGTGAGAATATCGACGAAGCCATGCTGCAGGCGCTGATCAAGACGCAGAAGATGACCGCCGACGTTCATTATGCCAAGGATTGGGTCAAGGGGCTCGCGTTCGTGCGTCCGCACCTGGACCAGTCCCTCGCCGATGCGCTCGCCGACCGCAAGGACTCGATTTATCGGCCCGTTCCCAATCACGTGGCCCTTTATTGCGACCTTCAGCTTCGCAAGGCGTGGTCGCTGCACAAGAGCAAGCAGTTCGTCGAAAAGGAAAAGATTCAGGTCGACATCTTGCAGCTCCTCAGAACGGCCACCCAGGTCTGCGAGCAAAAGCTCAAGCTGAGCGCCGCCGAATATTTCCCGCTCTTGTCCCTCAAGGCGGAGATGGCGTTCACACAGCTTTACTCCAAGTTGAGTCTGCTAAACGCAGCCGAGAAGAAGGTGCTGCGGCAGGATCTGTTGGCGGATTTGAAACTGCTGCGCGAGATCACCGACGCGACGGCGCTGAAAACGCCCCTCTCCACGCCGCACGCGCTGGCGCTGCTGCTGGACGGGGCGCTGGACGAGCGCGACGGCAAACTCGAAACCGCGCGCGACAAGCTCGAAGAGGTCATCAAACTCGACAATAGCTACGAATTTCGCGCCCACGCCATCCTCGCCAATATCTTCCTGGCCATGAATCAGCCCGACAAGGCGCTCCCCAGCCTGCGCACGATCGAAGGCGTCTACAAGAAATTCGACGATCTTTCCTTTATCGAGAAAAAGTGGATCAACCAGTTCATCCGCGATCGCGACGATCTTTCCGTCGCCATCATCCAGGCGCAGTACGACCGCGCCTACCTGCAATTGCGCCGTTACGTCCAGCAACGGCCCAACTCCACTGCGAGCGAACAGCGCGGGCAAATGGTCGTCGAAGAACGGGAAGCGAAAATCTATCTCGATCGGCTCCCCATCGCGACTCAGCAAGGCCGACAGGCCAGGCAGTATTACATCAACCACCTGCAGCGCACGCTACGGCTCAAAGAAGCCAAGAGCGAGTACGAACTCCTCAGAACCCACTATCCCAATAGCATCGAAATCCTGCGCGTCGGGCTGCAGCTGGAAGCGACCGAACTCAGCTTCTCCAAACCCTCGGCCGAGGAGGTCAGCCGCTTCAAGCAGAAATCCGAAGACGACATTCTGCGTTTCATCGCCGAGGTCGACCCGGCCAATGTCCGAATTCCCAAGCTGTTTTACGTCAGCTGGCTCGCCAACATTGGAATGGGGCAGAAGGCGCTCGACTACTTGCAGGATCCCAAGAACTTCAACAACCGCGAGGACGAAGATTTCCGTCAGGTGCAGGCATTGGTGATGCTCACGATGAACAAACGCTCAGAAGTCGAGAAGTTGCTGGAAAATTTGCCGCACGACTCGCGTCTGGACATCATCCGCATTCGCATTCTGTCGAATCTGGAGGCGAAGGCGCAGCAGATTCAGGGCGCCATCATTCGCCATGAGGAGGAGGCGATCCTGCGTATCATGGAGGGCGAAACGAAATTGCGCAGCATGCAGTACGATGAGGCGGCGCAACGGTTCTTTTACACGCTCGATTACACGCGCGTCAAAGCCCAGGCGCAGGCGGGGCTCACTTCGGCGCTGTTCCTGCTTGCCCGGGACAATCCCGATAAAACCCGCGACAAGATCGAAGAATACCTCAAGGTCAAGCCGCGCGAACCCGTGCTCTACCTGGGCTACGCGGCCTGCTGCCTCGCCCAGGACGACATCGGTAAACACGCAGAATCGTGGGACAACGCCAAGAACATGTCCTCCGCGCTGCAGCAGTGGATGAAGTATTCCGAGGACCGCGGGCTTTGGCCCCTCTACCTGACCATTGCCGAGTTTCACATCAAGGCACAGTATCCCGACCGCGCCTTGGCGGACGTCAACCTGGCGCTCAAGATTGTCCCCGGGCACATGAAGGCCCGCACCTTGGCGATCACTCTGAATCTTCAGGAGAAGCGGGTCGGCGAAGCACGCAAACATCTCCAGCTGCTCAAGGATTCCATGAACTCCTCCGCAAACTCGGAAAAACCCCTTCGCCCGAAGGAAATCTTCCTGCTCGAAGCGGAAATCGAGTGGGCCGACGGGCAGCGCGAAAAAGCCGTCGCCCTCCTCGAAGAAGGCAAACGACTGTTCCCCAATGAAAACCTCTTCCTGCACAAACTCGTCGAGTGTTACCAGCCCGCGGAGAAATGGGCCAGGAGCGACGCGCAGCATGCCGAGAATCTGCTCAAGGCACACGAGACCCTTGCCCTGTGGCAGCGCAATCAGCCCTCGGATCCGTCGCCGTATCTGCTGGAAATTACCAACTGGGCCCTGCGCGGCGACGAGGCCAAAGCCCAGGCGAAAGAGAAGGAATACCTCTCCAAAATCCGCGAATTCATCACGAGGAAAAGCGACAGTCTCCAGGACGAAGATCCCAAGAGGCTCGCGGTTCGGCGGCAAGATTTTCTGGATAAGCAGGAATTGCTTCTGGAACTGGAACTTTGCAAGCACTATTTGCAAGGAAACGCCTTGCAACTGGCCCAGCGGAGGTTATTGAAACTGGAGGCAGCGCATCCGCGCGACCTGCGCATCGCGAATTTGCTGGCCCAGTCGTACCACAATCAGAAAAAGTGGGCGTTGGCGGACCAGTATTACGGGAAGGTCTTGGCGGAGGATCCGTATCAGATGGACGCCGCCGCAAACGCCGCCTGGGTGAAGGCGTTCAAGTTGGACCCGTCGCAAGTGCAGTCGGCGTTCGACGTCCTCCGCGCCGCGCGACTCAGCCGGCTCACCAAGCAGGAAATGGAGGGCGATCGCCTGTCGCTGGAATTCCTTGACACGCTCGGACTCGTCTACCGCAAGATTACGGCCGAGGATCGCAAGTATTACCCGGAACTGGTCGCAACGTTTGTGAACGCCCGTAGACGCTACCCGTACGACCCCCGAATCATCGTGCACCTGGCGTACGGGTACGTGGGCGTGGGACAGGACGATTTGGCGCGGAGTTGTTTCAACGATGCCGAGATTCGGGTGTCGCAGAACATTTCGGGACTGAGCGCCATGCAGTTAACGGATGTTCACCGCGACATCGGTGCCGGAAAGGAATTATGCAAGTAAGACCCGCGGTAAAAAATCAGAATATCGAGAACAATCGCAAAATTCGTTTCCGTGTCGAATAATCTTTTGTATTTCCCCCAGATTGAAAAAATACTCTTGCAATCCAGGTCGAAAAGGGTAATAAAGGGATTATTCGCCTCGTACATTTAGAGTTTCTCGTCTCGGTTCGCGCCAAGCCTTTGGAGTGTCGCCTACCCAAAGTTGGACCCGGTTGCACGGAAGGGGGTACATCCTTTATCGAAATCAGCACCTTGCGCCCGGTTCCCGTTCGTCGGGGTAGGCGCGGCCTTTAGGGCCCATTGTGGCCTTGATAAGTTAGCGACAGTTGTGAAGCGGACTTTTCTTTCTCCCAAGTTTGGCGATTTCGTTTGCTTGACGTTCAAGCAACGGTCCCATAACATTTATGAGGTTTCCCCTATGGCAAATGTATTCTCTCAAATGTGGAACGATGACGCCGGCTATATCATCAGCACCGAAATGCTGCTGATCTTCGTCATCCTGGTTCTCGGCCTGATCGCGGGCATGGCCAATCTTCGTATGGCCATCGTCAACGAACTCACCGAATCGGGCAACGCGATCATGGCGCTCAACCAGAGCTACACGATCTCCGCCCTCTCCGGTTGCTCCGGTACCAGCGGCGCTTCGAACTCGACCGACACGTCGGCGCTCGGCACGGTGGTCGCCTCCTCGGCCTCCGTCAACAACATTAACAGCATTCTCTGCCCGTAAGACTCGCGTTACTGGGTTTCGGCACGTGCCGAAACCCAGTTTCCCTCCGAATGGATTCTCGGCTCGCACCATGAAACGGATTTCCTGCCGGAACTCATGATGATTCCCTGGGGATGGCGTCTTCATGGCTGATCTTCGCTTCTTCCCCGATCTCCCCTTCGCCTGGGCCTTTTTTCTTGTGTTACTGGGCTTCCTGGCGGTTGCTTCCTATTGCGACTATCGTTTTCTTATCATCCCCAAGAAACTCACTATGAGTTGTCTGGGGTTGGGCGTTTTCTTCAATCTGCTTCGCGGCGGCTTTCTGGGTGGACTTCGGTTGCGAGTTTGGCAGCTGCCCCCCGGTGAGGAACCCAGCGTCGCGCTCGGGACGTTCGACGGTTTGCTGTTTTCGCTCGCGGGGTTTGCCGTCGCCTTCGGACTCTTCATGTTGATGTTTGCAGTGCGGGCGTGTCGAGGCGGGGACGTCAAGTTGTTCGCAGCCCTGGGAACCTGGGTGGGACCCTGGTACACGCTCTACCTGCTGGTGGGCGCCACGGTCTTTTTGATCCTGATCGGATTCGCCTGGCTCCTCATCAGTTCAGTGCTGTACGGTCCGACGCAGTCGGGCAAGATGTACTCGCTGACACAAGCGCGGAAAGGCATGCGCGAGGGCGCCAAACCGAAGAGTCGTTTGATGTCGTACTCTTTTCCAACCGCGCTGGCGACGCTGCTTATAATGGGATGGGTTTGGGGACTTGAATTGAATATCCGCCCGCCGACCGAGCCGAATAACCGGCAATCGCTGACTCGCAATCAACCTGATTCCGGTAAACTCCGATGAACGAGATGCGGAATCAAAACGACGCGCCCAGGTGTCCTAGGCGCAATTCGCGGGGTCTGCAGATGAGTCCGCGCGTCGGCGCGATTAACTCGGCAGAGATCTTGTTCATTCTGCCGTTCGTGCTGGCGATTTTGTTTGGCATCGTACAGTACAGCTTGTGGCTTGCGGCCCAGGCGCGATATGCCGCCGCCAGCCGGGAAGGCGCCCGAGTCGCCGCCGTCGGCGGCACGCCCGCGGAGATCGAGACCGCCGTCAAGAACAACCTGCTCGCCGGAGAAGCGACTGTAGTCGAAATTCAGTATGACATCTACTCGGATATCACGCTGATGACCCCCAAGACCACGGGGGATTACGTGGCCGTCCGCGTGACCGTCGCCGCGTGTAAGGTGGTCCCCGATTTGCTGCGGTTTATCGGCTACTCGGTATGCCACGAGTGTATCATGGGTCAAACGGTACTACGCAAGGAATAAAAGTAACAGTGCGCAGTGAGACTTTTATGAAATCGCGAAAATGATACCGGTTTTCACTTGTTGTGAGCGACGGGTTCCTTTAAACTGGGTAAACTTCCTTTGCGTTGACGACTGAGACTGCACCATGCGGGCAAGCACCCTCTTCATCCTTGCGTTTGCCATCCTTCTGGGTGTAGGGACCGTCTTTGGCATTCAGTATTCCGGCATTTTGACCAAAAAGAACGGCAACGGCGCTCCGAAAGAAGAACTCCCCTACGTGCTCGTAGCCCAGCAGAACATGTTCGAAGGGATCGCGATCAACACGGCCTACGTCAAGCTTCGC
>JBBQPM010000021.1:0-54212 GCA_038217425.1 Gemmatales bacterium | reverse complement strand
GTTAACATGAAGGCATTGACCCGCAGCCAACGCGGACCAAAGAAGCCGCCACAGGAAAAACCAGTTTATGACAGGAAGCATAAACACTATTCAACCGCCCGACTGCTGAAGGACTTAGAACAAGAAAACTCATGTTGAAAGAGCTGCGTGGCCATACTCATCCCCAGGATTCGAGGGGTCACTGCGTAAAAAGGAGCGAATCAAATCAGATCGCGAAATGGGAGTGAGAAACGGATTTCCCAGTGTCACGCCCGAGTCGACAATGCACACGAGTGGAGAATCTGCGTCTGGCCCCTTGAGAGGTGCCAAATTGCTGACATTGAAGTTTCGCCAGACGGTTTGAAAGGTAGCGAACTTGGGTTTCTCTTCAAACCAACTGATTTTGGTTTGCCACTTCTTTTCTTCGACGAGTTTTCGAACATCGCACCAGTACATCGAATGACAACTCGGCACGTCCCTTTGATCTCTTCGTGCTCAAACAGATTGCCATGCACTCCAGAGGCAAAGGCAGATTCCAGTTCCCTGAGAATCTCTTGTATTTCACCCCGCTGTTGATTTTTTCCTTGCTTTAGAGAAATCAACTCAACTTCGCAGATTACATAGTGCTTCTTGATCAATTGCTTGTACTGAGAGAATAAATCTTCGCTGAGTCGGTCGGTTGGCTCGGCTTCTCGGATGTCAGTAAGGTGGCCAAGAGTGGCATTCGGAGGTTGGCCTCTTTTCAAAGGATCAGAACCAAAGGCGTCAAGTTTCTGTTTAAGCGAATCGAGATCGTCGCCTCTCGGAACGGCAATAGTGATGTTTGGCGTCGGCTGAACGACTTCTTTGAGGCCGGTGCCGGCGAGAGACACCTTTTGATCGTGTTCCAATTTATAGAAAACGGCCTTTCGTTCTTCTTCGCTCATCTTTTTAAGGCGAGCCGAAAGGCTTGAAATCTTGACACCAAGGACCCGGGCCACTTCAGAACGCCGTTGGACGAGTTCTGGCGGAAGTGGAACAAAGCGAGGCCTCTCCGCTCGCCGCTGCTCCCTGATCGGCTTGGGCAGAACGAGCACGGGAAAATCAGGATTCATCGTTTGATCCGAGGGATTTAGTTTTGGCCTTTTTTAGGTTCAAGTGAAACTGCTGGATCTGATCCAAAAGCTCTTTCGCATTCAACTCTGAGCGATCATCAAGTATCATTCCTTTCACTGCCTCGATCACTATCCACTCGATGTCGGCGAAGGAAAGATGCTCAAGTTTCTTCGCAACCTGAGCAACGTTGCCACGAAAAGCGACACCGTTGAGGAGAAACTCGATGAAACGTCTACGTTCGTCAGAAGAGGGAAGCGGAAAAGAGATCAAGTCGTCGAATCGTCGCCACAATGCGGGATCCAACAAGTATTGGTGATTCGTGGCGGCTATAACGATACTGTCGCTGGATCTGAACTGATCCATGCACTGGAGTAGACTATTTACAACCCTCTTCAGCTCTCCGACGTCATTCCGATCATCTCGGTCTTTTCCAAGCGCATCAACTTCATCTAGTAATAAGATCATCGGCCTTGAAGCTGCCAAATCGAAGACTCGTTGCATATGTGCTGACGTGTCGCCTAAGTAGCTCGATATGACAGAGCTGAGCCGAAGAAGACCAATGGGAATGTTGAGTTCCAGGGCCAACAAATGTGCGGTAAGCGTTTTCCCGCAGCCTGGCGGCCCCCAGAACAAGAGCCTGGTCTTTGGCCGATATCCATTTTCTAACAAAAGCTTCTTTTTTCGGTGCTCTTGAAGAATTCGATCGATATGCCTTTCAGTGTCCGGGTGCAGAAACACTCTGGATCGGTCGATTGTGCTGGGTTGAATGTAGACGAGGTCTTCACCATTTCGCCTGTCTTTTGGGAGTGATGCGAAACCGTTAAGACGAGAGGCCGGCTTTCCGACCAATCGGGTCAGCGCCTTGCGGAGGTCATTTGCGAGAGCGTGATGGTTCGCTGCCGTCTCTTCGGCAATGATTGCCTCGGCGATCTTCACGAAAGTGCCTTCGTTGTGATCACCAACGGCTTGAAAGAGCTTCAGCAATTGATCCGATGATGCCATGCCGTGTTCTATCTGCTGACTGTTTAATGGGTTACGCAGCCGACTATACGATCGGCCGCCGGGGCTAGGAACTATTATATCCTGGGAGCCGGTCGATGCCATACGCGTGCCCTGCCCCCTCTTCAGCGAGGAGGCCCGGTGGTGCGTCGGGCCTCAACCTCTTCGTTCCGCTTATTGGTCAGCTTCCTTCGCCGTTCTCCTGCCCATGCTGAAAGATCCAGGTGTGGGCTAGGTCTGCGACCTTGCCGACGAGGGGCAATTCGTCGCGGCCAAAGCTCGTCGAAGTCTTCCAATCGTCGCCATCCTTATAGAGGCGAGTAATTGTAACATTGTGGCGTAAGCCATTTTCCGTTTCGTTCCCCCATATCGCGGCCTTGATTTTGCCGAGACGGATCTCGTGAACGGGTTTCGGCTTCGCATCGGATTTGCGCGGTTGAGTGGCGGTTGCCATGACTGAATGGTCCTTTCGGATTCGAGAACAAGAAGCGAGTTACGCCGCGAGTTCCAGCAACTTCGCGGCCTGACGATCGGAGTCGGTTCGTTCGCCGGCGAATTCGGATTCTCCGGCAAGGCGGGTCAGGGCATCGACCAAAGCAAAGATCGTGAAGCGACCTTGCTCCTGGGCGATTTCAAGGGCCTTCTTTGCGAGGGCGCGAGTGACACCCTTCTGAGTGAGCACCTTCATGACCTCGTCGGCGTCGGCGCCGAGCTTGGTCTCCATGGCCTTGCGAATGACTCGCAGGAAGCCGTCGCGTCGTTCGTCCCGTTTCGCAACCAGCTTCTCCACGATCTGCCGCATTTCGGCGAGCGAGTCGTGGACGCTTGCGGTGTGCTTGCGGGAGAACTCGATCACTTCCGTGGCGTCCCAAACGATATGGTTCCGGCACACGGCCTGAAACCAGAACGTCTCAATGCCAAGGGAGCGTTTGCCGACCTCGCTGTTCCAGATGAAGAATCCTGGAGCGAAGGCCTGGTCGCCGATTTCGGCCCAGCCGGTGGGGTCGATCAGGAAGGCGAACATGTCCTGCTCACCAGCGTAGAGACCGGTTCCCCCTTCCCCACCGTTTGCCTTATTGCCGCCGAACGCAGCTTTCGGCGGCGGCCCGAAGTCCGTCGCAAATTCCTGGACCATGGCAAGAAGCTCGGAGTTGTAGAGCCGAGTGTAGCTGGCGCCGTGGATAGAGCGGATGCTCTCGCCCTGGGTCAGAATCTGCAGCGGCTTGTTCCCCTCCGGCATCGTTTCATGAAACACCCGCCAGGCGGTATCCGGCGAAAGGCGGTTCACGGTGTCCTTGCTGACTTTGGCGAGTTGGCAGAGTTGGGTGAAACTCCAGTCGTTCATGTGGTACGCTCCGTCGTCGCCGAGGACCATGTCCAGGATGTCGGCCCCTACTGCTTTCGGATTCAAGCTGTGCGGGGGATGCCAGCGATCGGTCGATCCTTCTTTCTGTTTTTGACAGTGGCGTGCGAGCGCCGGGAGCGAGTCAAAGCACTCGTCCGGGCCGCGGCGGAAAAGCTCTGCGTGGCCCCGTTTGAGGACTTGCATGAGCGAACCTCCAAAAAAAGTGATGGGATGTATAACCGAGAGATGCACCACCGGACTCTCGGTGATCACCGAGAGCCGGGTAAATGGGTCTACCCGTGGGAGTAACGTGAAATGAGCTTTCAACGGTGTCAAAATTAACACGGTGGTAATCGAAGATCTTCGGCCACAGGAAAATGTCTGGATCTTGACCGACTACGGTCGCCCTGGCTCGAAAGAACCGTGGGGTCCATCTGCAACTCTCAGCTGGCTGCGGAAAAACGCAGGGAACCATTGCGATCTACGCGAAGCGACTTCGCTGCCGTCTTCCGGAACAGAGCAACAGAAAAGAGGGAAGGAGGTGGGGGGCTCTTCGGGGGGCGGAACCTGGGGCCTCTGGTTCCGCCCCCCGTGAAACCATTGCTGTTTCCGTTGCAACGAACTGCCGAATCAACCGCGACCAAACGAACGGCGCATGCAAGGTCAGGACAGTCCGACTGCGCACGTCCACGTTGCAGGCCCTGCCAGGCCAAGGAAGGAGAAAATGGCTTCGGATGCAAGCGATTCGGCAGAGTCGCAGAGAGTCCATGCATCTGAATTTTTTCCGTTAGATTTTTCTCGGATTTTTCGCCGACATTTTTCGGCCACTGTGACAACCGCATAAAGGCTGGGATCGCGCCCGTTCCTGAATTCCCTGCTTGAAAGTCCCTGTCGGCGCAATCAACTCCGGGTAAGAGAGCGTGAGTCCATTGTGATGATTTTCAAGGGAAGAGCACGGAAGCGTAACAGAACGAATGTCTGGCAGAGGGGCCTCGAAAAACGCCGACCGCGGGCCATCTTCACGGACGGCGGCGGGCCATCGTTACGGACAAAAAACGGATCGCGAAAAACAATCGAGAGCGGATTAACAGGCGCGCATCGCCGGATGCGGTTCCGAGGTTAGCCCTTTCCTTTCGGAAATGCGCCGTTACAATTCTCGTGATCACAGGAGGCGTTGCCCCTTTGATTTCAGGTTTTCCGTCAGCCCCGGACTTTCCGCAAAAACATCATAGGGCTGAGTTGGCATCTCTGAGCCGACTCACAATCAATCAGAAATTGGTTTTCCAGAAAAAACGGGTGGGGCTTCGGGGCCCCACCCGTAAACGGCCCATCCGGGCCGCCCCCACTCCCCACTGGGGGGGTGTGGGGGTGTTTAGCAACCCCCAGAGTAAACCATGAGGAACATGGAAAACCAAGAGAAGAAAGTTGACCTGAGACGTATTGACCACGATAAGCGTTTGCCACCTGCCCACACCATTCGACGAAAGAACGTCGTTGCAGAGATCTGGGCTAACCCTTCTGGCCGGGGGTTCCGCTACTCCACGATCATAAGCCATGCTTATGTGGGTCACCACGGAGTGGGTTTGACCCGAGTGCTTCCGGAGGAGGACCTTAGTCATGCGCGTTGGGTGGCTTACAAGGCGGAGAAATGGATTCGCAAGGAAAAGAGAAAAACCGAAATTCTTCGGTCTCTTTTCCATTGGATGGTCAAGTAATTGAGTCACTTTCCCCGGAGGCTTCTGCCTCCGGGTTTTTTTTCGCCATGAGCGGGAGGCTCGTCCGATGAAGGCCGTGCGACCGCAACAAGATATTTTCTCTTTTTCAAAAAATTCCACTTGCCTTTCGCCGATCTCCCGTTACGATTGATGCTGATGGTTAGCGCCGATCCGGCCAGTCATCCCCACGGCTCAAAACAAGATCGCATGCCGTGGCTGGGAGGAGTGGTGGCGAGCTACGCTTCGCGGCCGCGATACAGCTTACGCGTGTATCACTCTAGGCACCCCAGCCTTCGACATGTTGCAGTTCAGCTACGCTGCTCTGCATGGTACCGCCGCGTGCCAGATTCTAAAGAGGCCACGATGACCCCGGTCGCACCAAATGGGGGATCATCGTGGCCTCTTTTGTTTTTCTCACTGGCAAATCAACGCTCGAAGCAATTGCGGGACATCCCGTCTACCGGGATCTCATCTCCATTCTGCTTTACGGGTGCTCCGTTGCGAACTCTGGACAGATTAGCCGCCATGTTGAGCCCGCTTACGGCCCTGACCGTGGCCCGCGCGACATCGCCAAGTTTGTTCGGACCGATCTTCATCTGCTCGTAAGGGCCGGCCTTCTCGGCAAAAAGCAGTTACTGCTTCCCGATCCGATGCTCGGTCCACCTTTTGCAGAATTCAAAAGCGACTTCTTCCAAACCTGCGACCCGGCTTCTCCCCTCGCCTCCTGTCGCCCCTCCGCCGAAGAAATGATCGACCACGCGCACGGAAGGACGCCGTGGCTAAACACGTTCAAGACGCTGAACGTGTATTACGTCACCGAGAATACGCCAAAGATGCTGAGTGACTACGGCGACCCGAGCCGGCGGTTGCCCGGTCGCTACGGCGAGATGTTTTCGTTCGGCGTCTCGGAATTCTACTTTGCCGAGGATTTGACTTCCGACCTGGCCGTTCCTCCGAAGGAGATTGCCGCCATGGTGGAAGACTACGACCGCGTTAGCACGGGATCATCCGACCTCGGGGAGCTCGCCTCACATGATCTCGTGGCTCAACTCGCATACTCACGATTGCTCTTCCGAGAACGAGACCAAGGGACTGATGGTTACAAGGACATCGTGAGAAATGTGCGTTTCTACTTCTTGCGTCCCAAGGTAACCAAAGCAGAACTCCGAAATGCGTTCATTAAGCACCTGCAGGCGAAGGAGGACCGACGTTTAGGGATTTGGTAAGCGCTTCGGAAAGGCTTCCGAGGCAGGTGCGGATGGAACCTTCTCCGGAGTCGGGGTTGCCAGACCCTGACTTTGGATAAACCCGTTTTCATCCTTCGGTGGAATACGAAGGACAACTTCAAACGCAGACCGTGTTGAAAGGTCACGGTTTGCTCAGAACGGCATCCGGCAGCAAGATGTGAGCTGTCGGAGCATTCCAAGTTTGCGGTCGAAGCTCAGACTTATGTCCGAGAAAATGATTCGCTTTCCCTTGCGGGAAAGCCAAGAACCTATCCGCACCTGCGCGGCGGAAAGATTCTCATGGCTCCGCCATGAAGTAAAGACGGTTGGCAGCTGGTGCGGCCCGAAGCAAGAACGAAGCTGAGAAATGCAGACACTGGTCACGTTACTGTAATCTCTCGGCATCGGATCGTCCATCTTACTCAAAGAAAAATCTCAAAAAACTGACGCAGTTGCGTCGGGCCGTAGACGGTGCGCGCCGTTAGCGAAACCTTTTCGTCCGGAGTTTTAGTTTGGCAACTATCGCGAGGTTCAACATGTTCAAGAACGGATGGATCAAAGTGCTCAAGGGCTCGGGCTTCGTGAAAGCCTTGGAGGAACTGACTCAAGAAGGAGTCGAGCGAGGAATCAGAAATGCCCTCGGAATGGAAACCGAAGGAGACACCCCGCAAACTCAGGTGGTTTCGGTCACGAGCATGTCGCCGGCGCCGGCGCCACCTCCCTTGCCGGTTCCTAGACCGCACCTCATCGGCGCCGACGACGGCAAGCACGGCGAAGTGGACCGGCCTGGCGAGGTTCCGAAACGGCTTCGGAAGAAGCGGCTTCAAGATCCAATCAAAAGCGATGAGGCAGCTACTGGGGAGGACGCGACGGAGGAAGGAGTTCCGTCGTGAAAACATCGTTTCGATCGTTCTGGCTGGACGCGTTGGCATTTCGAGGCCGACTCTTTTCTCGGTCCCAAGTTCGTGAGGTGGGCACCGGAACAGAAGCCTGCGCGAGAAGAGAACGCCGGCTTCTTGCCAGCCTATTCAGTGCGGGACTGGCTCGCGAACTTGTTCTTCTTGCGCGACCAACGCCGCGAATTGATGGCCCCCTGGCCTGCTGGGGACCAGATAAGCCGACGCCCGATTTCGACGCCATTCAGTATCTGGCGGAGAAGCGTCAATACGCGCCAGTTGCGGCGACCAAGGTAATTGTCGGCACTGAAAAGCTCTCCAACATTCTCGGTGCATCGTGCGGCGGCAAGATCAATCACCACGCCGCAAGTCATGATCTCGGCGTGAGCAACGTTTACCTCTTTCAGGTGAAGACGAATCGATATCCCGATCTTTCTTGGCAAGGAGAAGACATCGTTGCTCCCACTCGCGTCGGCCAGAAGTTGCCGGACGCTCTCCTCTACAGCGCTCAGGGTGAACCAGTTTTAGCGGTGGAATACATCGGGGACTACCCCGCCACTCGCATTGCGGCGTTCCACGAAGATTGCGCGGCACGACGACTTCCTTATGAGGTGTATTGATCATGAGCCATGACGACTTCATTCCGGGACTGACCTCTGGCCAAGCGGTGCTCGTCTACGACGTGGCGCGCTACCGCACCATCAAAGCGGGGCTTCTTGCCTCGCTCCGAGGGGCGTCGCCTGAAGCCATCGAAAAGGCATCGAAGCGGCTGAAAAATCGCGGTTGGCTTTACCAGCTCACGCTTCCAAACCGCGAGCCGGCCTACATGTTGACGCGGCAAGCGGTGCTCGCGTTGGGCCTTTCAAGAAAGGCGCTCAAGGCGATGGGCCGAGGAGCGATCGTAGCGAACATCGCGATGCTTGCGTTCTGCGCCGCGAAGAAAGTGGCTCGCCTCACGCCCGACGAAGTCAAAGCGGCATACCCGGAACTAGATCATCCAGGCCGCCAGGTCGGCAACTACTTCAGCGACCAAGAAGCAAACCCGCCGCGGCTTACCTGGATGCTCGTGGACGGCGGAAGCGCTGCGGCGATTCTGGTCCGAAAGGCCGGAAGACTCGTAACCAAAGCTTTCCGCATTCCCTGCCTCCAGCAACTCATGCTCGCCGGCCAATACGGGATCACCATCATCGTTCCCAACGAACGCAAGAAGTGGCTCGTCGAGCGAGTTCTTTCTCAACGCTACTTCCCCAACGTCACCATTTCGGTCGAGGTCGTTCCCGAGATCGAACCCTTACTTCTTTCTTGAAAGGACTAATCCAATGAAGGCCCATGACGCATTCACCAGTCGTGAGGTGATGGGGCGAACGGTCAATGACCCGCCAGTGTTCGCGTTCCCTATCCCGCACCTGGGGCCGGAAAGCCCCAGTGTTGCGGCAAAGGAAACGCTGGTCCGGCTCACGCTTCAGTTCGGCCTCGCCATTTTGTGCTTACGGCTCGTCGCGATGTTTCATCCCGATGCGGCGGTGTTTGTTGCACGCCTCGCCGGCGTCACCTGCGCCGTGTTGATCGTGACAAGGTGGTTCACCCGAGAAGCAGGACTCATGCAATGGCCCCTGTGGCTGGGGGTGGGAATCCTCATCGTCATTTTCGCCCATCGTCTTCTTTCACCGCTTGTGGGGAACGGTCTCGGCGCAGACGTGGTGCGATTCTCTCCCTTCCTGCCCTATCTGTTCGAGACGCTCCTTGTGGGGCTGACGGTGCCTCCCGCTCTCGCCCCGATCATCAAAAACGTGAGCCGCGCGCAGACGCGTAGCGGGCTGCTCGTTTGCCTTATCGCCGTAACACTTGGCGGACATGTTGCCGCGGCGGGTTACGTTCCTCGTTCAGATTTTGGGGCGTGGAATGCGCTGGTGACATTGCTCTTTATGGCGTGGCTCGGCACGTGGGTCATTGCCGAAGAGTACCTCCGATATCAGCGGAAGATGGCGGAGAATCTTTGCGTTCTTCCCGACAAGGATCGGAATCATTCCTGTCCCGGACGCGACCTGCACCTTCCGGGACTGATGAAGTTGGCGTTGCCGCTCGTCGTTGGCAACCTCGCCTTCTTGAGCACGCTCCACCTCCCTGTCGCCACGCCTTATGGGCTCGTAGTAACATTTTTTGCCTTCTTGGTTGTGAATCGGATCGCGACGCCTTTGAAGCTGCGCACCACGGACTCGGTGCCCGTGGCTTGGGACTGTTTGGTGTTCTTTCTGACCTACAACCGCCAAGGCGTGTTCAGCAGCAAGAATATTTACCAGTGCCGCGATCCCTTCGCCGCTCAGGGAACGCGCTTGCTGGTAGTGGGCCTCGCAGTGGCGGCCTGCATTCTCGGCGTGTTTCATATCGCCGGCGGCCACAGCTCCCGGGAAACACCCGTTGAACCGAGCAAACAAGAGACGGCCTATTGGATGCCGCTTCTTTTGCAGAATCACCCGGACTTTCTCGCCGATCGCAAGTTCTTTGAAAAGAACGTTCTTTCCAAACTCATATATCGGCGTCACGCCCAGGAAGTTGGATCCCGTGGCGACTGCTCGCTCGCTTCACCGCTCCGGGCGCACACTTTGGGCGGCCTGCTGGTCCGCATGGGCATCTCGCTAATCCTCGGCCCATTCGTGTTTCTTTTCATTCTTGCTGCGACGCAAGGCAATCACCTGGCGAAGAAGCTCGACGAGCTCCCCGAGCCGGTCAAGGTTTAACTCAGTCACGTTTCCCTTCCCTATCACTGCAAAGGAGTTAGCGATGTGGTTCGACAAACGTTCCTCGTTTTATGACGCCTGGCTTCGATCGATTATCAGAACAGCACGGCTCAAGGACGGCGACTGGATCGACTACGTGTTCCTGGGAGTTTCCAAGTGGACCGGAGAGCCGATCCTCCTGCCGCTCAAATTGATTTTCGAGCACATGCTCTTTACGGGCGGAAGCGGTTCAGGAAAGACGGCCCTTATCATGATTCCGCTGTTAGCCCAGATCATCGCGCGAAAGCTCTACAGTGTGGTCCACATTGATCAGAAAGGCGATAACGCGAGTTTTTGGGGGCTCTTCGATGAAGCACAGGCAGCTGGGGTGCCATTTAAGTATTTCAGCTTAGTCCCAGGCGAAGAGAGCTTCGTCTATAACCCGCTGAGTCAGGACATTCAGAAAATGCTCACGCCGATGCAACTGGCGGAGTTGTTTACAATGGCGGCGGGCTTGGATTTTGGCGAAGGGCATGGCCCCTCGTTCTTCCGAGCGATGCAGGAGTTGGTGTTCGGGAACTATCTATCGAACTACACTGATCCTCCGATCGAGAACCTCCATGACTTCTACAAGCTCTTCAATGACAAACACTCCTACAATGCGATCGGACAGCTCCAGGATTATGAACACGCAAGTCATATCCGCGGCATCTTCGCACATTGTGCCTCGGTCTCCTCGCTCAACGCTACGGCGCGAACGCTGCCGAAATCGTCAGCGATTGAAAATGCCATTCAGCTTTCCGATCTCTTTCGAAGCCCAGCCGTCTATTACTTCCGACTTCCGGCGAGCGTGGGGAAGAGCATCTCCCGGTTCGTCGGCAGGGATCTTGTGCATCGAATCTTTACGAGAGCCGGCTTTCGGTCGGCTGACGAGACGGTTCCCGTCATCCTGAGCAATGACGAATTTCAGATAAACGCAGGTCCCGGTTTCGACACATTTTTGGAGCAATGCCGGAGCCGCGGCATCGGCTGTTGTCTCGCCGCCCAATCGCTGCAGCAGTTGCAGAAAGGAGAACCGCCGCTACTCCCGATCGTCCTGGCCTGCGCATCAACGCATATCGTTGTCGAAGCTTCCGATCCGGAGTCGGTTGAGTATGTCCAAAAGCGATCCGGAAAGGCCATTTATCCATTGGCCTCTTGGTCTCAAGAGGCGCCCGTGGGTGAAGACAGCGGGTTTTACGACGACGGCTACTTTCAGCCGTGGAAGGCCACGTCCAAGGACGGCATGGAGTCGCCGCTCGTAAACGTTCGTCAAGAACTCGGCTGGCGCCTTGACGAAAACGAGATTGCCAAGGTCAGCGCGGATCCGACTTCGGCCTTTATTGCAGTTAAGAAGAACGATTCTTTCTGCCAAATGGACGGAGCGATGATTCCCATTCAGTGCTTCTTTCACATCGACCGGGAAGAATTTCGAAGACGAGACCGCACTCCGTGGCCCACGTGGGAACGGCCCGAAACGGTCATCGTCAAACTGACCAACCCACTTCAGGGCCTAGCAAACAGCGGCGGACGGCAGCCGAAGCCGCCGACCGCTCCTCGACCGCCGTGGCCTTGGGACAAAAAGTGAACGACGTAGAAACCAGACACATGAGTAAACGAAAGGAGAATGTGATGTTGGATCAAGTGCAACCCCGAAGCCGTCGGGTGATTGTTGAAATGGCCTGGATCGGATGCATGGTGGGGGTCCTATTTCTCATGCCGCTATCTCGCGTCGGACAAACCGGACAGGACGTAGCTCCGGCGCTGGAAGAGCAACTGGACGTGCAAGAACCTTCCGCCCCTCCAGGCGGGTGGGTTGAGAATTTCGGCCCGCAACCCGAACTCTCTGCCGAGATACGGCGAGCTCTCAATCCAGAGGGGAAAAAGTAAAGGAGTGAGATCGTGAAATACTTTGCCATCCAGAAAGACACCATTGCCGCTGATGCGGCGCAGGCGGCATCTGCGGTCATCATGGACGAGTTCTGTCCGCACTGCCCAAACGGAATCGCTCATGCGATCAACGATCGGCTTTGCGCGGTCATTGAAGCGGCGATCGAGAGTGTTCTGATCGTTCGGCTTCAGGCTCGGGTCACTCCGTCGCGAAACTGAGCGATTTGTTTTTCGTTCTCGCCGGCGGGCTGCGCATCAAGGCGCCCGCCGGCTTTCTAACCCTTCCGGCCATTCGCCGATTCGAGGCATGGCCCTTCGAGGAGAACAGCGTGACCCCTTATTTTCAACGCGACCTTATCAGGATCCTCCACGGCGATTGCTTGAAATTACTCCCCACGATTGCCTCGGAGAGCATCGATTTCTGTCTCACCGATCCGCCTTATCTCGTTGGCTTTCGAGGCCGTTGGGATTCTTCAACTCGTTCCATCTTTGGCGACCAGGATCCCTCCTGGGTGCTTCCGGCTTTTGCCGAAATCTTCCGGGTGATGAAGAATGATCGCTTCTGCGTTTCCTTCTATGGCTGGCCGCATGCCGACTTGTTCGTCGGTATCTGGAAGAAGATTGGCTTTCGACTCGTGAGTCACCTTGCCTTCGTGAAGAACGTATGGGGGCTGGGCCGATTCACGCGAGGGCAGCATGAAACGGCCTATCTCCTCGCGAAGGGCCAACCGTGCATTCCTGAGTCGCCGATCAGCGACACGATCGAATGGGAGCGTGAGCTCGACGCGATTCACCCCAACCAAAAGCCGGTCGCGGCTCTTTATCCGCTCATTGCGACGTATGCCCCTGAAGAAGGCACGGTCCTTGATCCGTTCATGGGCAGCGGGAGTTCGCTTCGAGCGGCGAAAGACTTCGGTTTACCAGCCATCGGAATTGAGATTGAGGAGAGATATTGCCGTTTGGCAGCAAGCAGGATGGCGCAGGGAATTTTGTTTCCCTTGCCACGAAATTGATCCGACCGCCCGTGCGACGGGCGGCTCCCCTTGTCACTACGGAGGTTTTTATGAGCGCAAGCAAACCTGTGACCGAGATTCGTCTTGGCCTCATCAAGGCCAGCGTCTGGCACAACCTCACCCGAGCAGGCGAGCGCTACAGCGTTTCGTTGGTCCGCCTGTATCGAGACGGCGTCTGGAAGGAATCGACGCGTTTCGGTCGCGATGATTTGCTTCAAGCGGCAAAAGTCCTGGATCTCGCGCATACGTGGATCCATCAGCAAGAGCGCAACGACAAAAGCGAAGGAGACCGCCGCGATGAGCATAGCGAGCGAGTTTCTGATTTGGCGCGATAAAGGGTGCATCCTCTGTCGCGTCACGACGAACGTCAGCGAAGAGGCTTTCCTCGCTCGCCTGCGTTTCGTCGGGTTGGGTGAAGAGGTCGCCACCGTTCACGCAGTGCGACGCGATCGCGTGAACGGTGGCAACGGGTTTGAACTGCGGTTTGTCGAAACCGCCCGGTGGGATGATGTCTACGGCCAGGTCGTGAAGTTATAGGCGGCAAAACGGCAGAGAGTCTTCGAGGGGGTTCCCATGCTTACCGTCAGCGAAGTTGCGGCCCGGCTCAAGGTCTGTCGCTCGACGATCTATAACGCGGTCGAATCTGGGGTGTTGCCGCACCACCGAATTGGGCTGGGACGCGGTGCCATTCGGATTTCGGAAGAACAGCTCGAAAGGTTTTTGGAACGCACCTTGGTGGAAGCGAGTTCGACTTCTTCCACCAAGGTGAAACCGGCCAACGTTCAGTATCGCGGCAAGTCTGATTGAGCGGCCACACGCGGTGACCCGAATGGGTTTCCGTTTCCGCCTCCGGAACTCGCACTTCCGGAGGCATTTTTTATTGGGGGGTCTCTTCGGGGCCGCGGGCCTTCAGGATCTGGTCTCGAAGGTGATCGCGACGATTTCGAAGTTTGCTGTAGTGGCGCATGACCATCGCCGTGGTCTTATGGCCGAGAATCTCGCAGGTCTGAGCCAGGCCGACGCCGGCTTCGAGCAGATCGGTGCAAACGGCATGGCGGTAGAGATAGGAAACGACATCGCCGCCGAGTTTGAGCTTCCTGCGGACACGTCGGAACCGCAAACGGATGGAAAACTGATCCCAAGCGTTTCCTTTCTTGTTCCGAAACAGCGGGCCCGTGGGATACTTCTCCATCAGACGCTTCGTGAGTTCGACCATCGCGGGCGTGAGGATGATCACGCGGCTCTCTCCGGTCTTGCCCTCGGTCTTGTGCTCGGAAAGCTCCCAGACGCCGGTGCGAAGATCAACGTCTGCTGCGGTTACCTGCGAGACTTCGCCGGGCCGGCACCCGGTCTGTTCCAGGGCGAAGAGAAAATCGCGGAACGGATCGCCTTCGGGATAGTTGTCGAAGATCTGCTTTCGTTCTTCAGGCGTGAGGTATCGCTCCCGGCGTTTCGCGGGCGGCACCTTCATGAACTGAATCGGGTTCGTGGTGATCTTGCGGTTCTCCAGCGCCCACTTCATGACGCGTTTCATGGTCATGATGGCGCCGCGGCGGCAACCTTTCCAACCGGTTTCGGTCTTGAGCCATGCCTGAATAATCTCCGGCGTGACTTGGTGGGGTCGAAGATTGCCGTAGAGCTCGTCGAAGGAGACGATGAAGGTCTTGTACCACTCGAAGGTGCGTTTCTTCACCGCGGTGGAAGCTTGCTCCAGAAAGGCGGCAAGCAGTTCGGTCATCTTGATCTTGTTGGGAGCGGGAAGAGTCTCCGTTCCTTCGGCCATGATTTCGTTGAACAGCCGGTAGGCATCTTTTTCGGTGTCTTTACCCTTGGGCAAAGTTCCCTTGATCAGCTTGTGCTGCCAGCGTCTGCTGCCCTGGCGGAGTTGAACGACCCACCAGCCATCGTGTTTACGGAAGAACGGTTTCTGCGGCATGAAAAAACCCTCCAGGAAAACCACACGCGGTAGACCGGAAGGGGTGTCGCAATCCCCGGAACCTCGCACGCTCCGGGGCTGCTACAAAAATCTGCTACAAAATCGGCCAAATCTTCCCTAGTTCTGGCCTGCTTTCATTTTAGCAGGCTTCGCAACCGCTGATGAAATCAAGGGTTGCGAAAATGGGCGTTGAGGGTTTCGAACCCCCGACCCTCTGGGTGTAAACCAGATGCTCTAGCCGCTGAGCTAAACGCCCCTTTTCACTTCCCGTCGCGTAGGTCGTCGTAGTAGATGTTGAAACGCAAGCCTGGCCCCTCTCTCGACATTACCACACTGCCGCCGCGGGATGTCATTTCCCAGCCGGCGAATGGACCGTTTTTGGGATGGGCCCGCGCCTTGCACTCACGAGTCTCGAATCCGCGGGCCAAATTCTTACAGCCGAACTCCTCGAAAGTCCACAGGCATCCCGGACCTACATCTTTTACGAGCCGAAGATTTCGGGTTTGACCCGTGTGGTCGTAACTCAGGCGCCAACCTTTATGCTCGCCCTCGCTCAGGACGAGCAGCGTTCCCTTGCCGTCCGTCCATGATTCCCAGAGGCTATGGCCGCCCGCCAAGATCGCTTGCCCCTTCACCTGAAGTCCGGCCAAGGCAGGTATGGATCGCTTGACATCTCAGGTCTGGGCTGTCCTAACAATGTGAAACCGAAGGCGAAGGCTGCGAACATGCCCAAACGATAACGCATGGCAAATCTTCTGTTATGAAGAATCGTCGCCCTTAGCCAAGAAAGCTTCGGGCGCGTCGTACGCCTACATTGAGAACGAGCTGCCGCAGCCGCAGGTGCTCTTTGCGGTGGGGTTGTTGATGCTGAAGCCGCGCTTGTTGAGGTCGTCGTGGAAGTCGACCGTCACGTCGGCGAGGTACATCAGACTGCGCTTGTCGATCACGATTGGCACGCCGAATTGCTCGAAGGTGTCGTCGAGCTTCGGATTGACTTGCGGATCCAGGTCGAGCTTGTTCTGGAAGCCGGAGCAACCGCCGCCGACGACGCGGAGGCGCAGGAAGATCTTTTCGGGGGCGCCGTCGCTTTGCATTTGCTCGGTGATGATGCGCTTGACTTCGCCGGCAGCTTTTTCGGTCAGGGTAACAGGCATGATCGGAACCTCCTAGGAAAAGGGTCAGTGACCCATGGTAACAGGACTTAAAGATCGTAACCGCGAAACTGCACGTGCCGTTTCGCGGATCGCATAATCAACTTCCTCGGCCGACGTCCCTCGGCCCAGGCCGAAACGGATGCTGGCATGCGCCAAGTCGTCGTCCACGCCGAGCGCCCGCAGCACGTAGCTCGGCTCGACGCTCGCGGACGTGCAGGCCGAACCGGAACTGACAGCCACGTCTTTGAGGGCCATCAGTAATGCCTCGCCATGGACGTCGGCGAAGCTGACGTTCAAATTGCCCGGCAACCTTTGCTCGGGATGGCCGTTGAGCGACACGCCTTCGACCTGTTCGCTTAAGCCCTCCCAGAGTCGTTCGCGCAGGCCGAGCAATCGCTCACTCTCACGCGGCATCTCCTGGGCTGCAATCGCACACGCTTTGCCGAGTCCCACGATGAGCGGCACGGGGAGGGTGCCGCTGCGCATGCCGCGTTCGTGGCCGCCGCCGTCGAAGAGCGGTTCGAGCCGCACCGCCGGGTTTCGGCTCCGCATGTAGAGGGCGCCGATTCCCTTGGGCCCATATATTTTATGCCCCGACAGACTCAAAAGGTCAACGCCCAGTTCATTTACGTCGACCGGAATCTTGCCGACCGCCTGCGTGGCGTCGGTGTGCAGCAGGATCCCGCGCGACTTACACAGCTTGCCGAGCGCGGCCAGCGGTTGAATCACGCCAATCTCATTGTTGGCGAGCATGACGCTGACCAAGATCGTCGCCGGCGTCAGCGCGTCCTCGACTTGTTGAACGTCCGCCAAGCCGAGAGAGTCGACGCCGAGAAACTCGACGTCGAAGCCTTCGCGCTGCAATCGTCGGCACGGATCGAGCACGGCCCGATGTTCGGTGGCAAGTGTAATGACACGATTGCCGTGCCGAAGGTTCATGCGGGCGGCGCCCTTGAGCGCGAGGTTATTGCTTTCGGTGCCTCCCGATGTGAACAGGATTTCCTTCGGCTCTGCGCCGATCATTTGCGCCACTTGCAAGCGCGCCTGCTGCACGGCTTCGTTCGCTTCCTGGCCGAAACGATGATTCAGGCTTGAGGCATTGCCGAAGACGTGCGAGAAATAGGGGAGCATCGCCTCCACCACGCGCGCGTCGCACGGCGTGGTCGCGTGATGGTCCAGATAGATCGGCAGACGCACCATGAAATGTCCTTGGCTCACTCCTTTTATTTTATCACGACAGTCAGGGAATCCAAGGGGAAACGCCCCGGGCGAAAAATCTTCCCTTTTTACGTTGCATGTGGCGCGCCCGTCGATTACGCTGAGAGACGTACTTTTACGACTCTCTTCTCACTTCACTACCGCGTTTCCGCGGGCCAAGGAGAGCGACATGGCTCGAGTCAATGACCTATTGCGCGTCAAGGGCGGGCATGTTTTTTCCATCGGCGTCAGCGCGAAGGCGCTGGATGCTGCCATCCTCATGAACGAACACAAGATCGGCTCCCTCGTCGTCCTCGAGGAAGGCCGGGTGGTCGGCATGTTCACCGAACGCGACGTGCTGCACCGCATCGTCGCGGAGCGTCGCGATCCGACGAGTACGTTCGTTAAGGACGTGATGACGCGCGACGTCGTCTTCTGCAGCGCCGAGACGACGGTCGACGAAGCCCGCTCGGCGATGAAGAACCGGCGCGTGCGGCATCTTCCCGTGCTCGACGATGCCGACCATCTCTTGGGCTTGATATCGATCGGCGACCTCAACGCTCACCAGACGACCACGCAAGAACAGACGATTCACCAGATGCACGAATACATCTACGGACGGACATAATGGGACTGGATCAAAAAGTTCTGAGCACGCGCGCCCAGGAGCCCGCTTGGGCGCGCGTTGCCCTGACCATGGCGGAGCAAGGCTCGCCGTTACAGATGCGGATGATCGACGGCCAGCTGGCGTTTCCCGATGAGGACCCTGCCGCGGAGTGGAACGAGTTGCGCGTGGCCGGCGCCGCAGGCATGGTGACGCTGCGGCGTGTGCCCGACGGGATGCAATTCGTGGTCTGGGGCAACGCCGACCCGGCGCTGTTTCGCTTGTGGAGTCAGTTAACGTGGGCCTGGGCGCACCTGAGCGGCGCGGACGTCGAAGCGGAAGGCAAACGGTACAGTGCCACGGAGTTCCGCACGCGGGAAGGTGAATCAGCTTAGGTGTAGAGCCTGAAAGCTACTCTTCGATTGGCTCTTTCGAGGGCGGAAAACGTCCTTCCGCAATCAGGAAAGCCCGGGCCAGAACGCGGGATGTCTCGTTGATGCTAAGAACTCGCAACGTCGCGTTGCCGGCGAGCGTTTTGCCGACCAGCAGCGGGCCATTCCAGGAAAAATGCCGTTTCCAGTTTTGGCGGCGCGGGTTAAAAAGCGGTACGACTCGGCCGTTCCAGTAGCCGGCTACATTTGTTCCTTTCGAGAAATTGCATTCGCGACAAGAAAGGCAGAGGTTGTCTGATCGGTCGCTGCCGCCATGCTGCTTGGCGATTACGTGTTCCACGTGAAAAGTAAAAAAGTCTTCGTCCTGATGGAGTCGGCAATATTCGCAACGGTCGGCAGCCCGCCGCCAGACCAGTCGGCGAGTTGCGGCATCCATTACGAAGTCCGAGAGTTGGCCAATAGCAACCGAGCTTTCGACTTGAGCATCGCGACGAAAGTGCCGAACGAGACGTAACGGCCGTACTCTTCGCGTTCTTCGGCACTCAAAGTTCCTGCGGTGCATTTTTCGGAGAGCTGATCGACCCGAGCTTGAAGCTCTCGGTCGGGTTTGAGGGAAACCAGACGACGTGCGGATTCTTCCGTCAGACAACCGCTCAGCGGTTCAATGAGCCGTTCGAGTGTTGGCGGTGAGTTCTTCATGTCGGAATTATACCTGTCTACGCATCGGATGTCACGCCGTTCCCTTCCCAACCAAAAGCTGACGCTGCACCAACTGCCCGCATGCCGCGGCGACGTCGCGGCCCAGCGAATGCCGAATCGTCACGCGGAACCCGGCGGACGTCAACCCGGCCGCAAACTCGTTTCGGCGCCCTTCGCTCGTCCCCACAAACTCGACGCCGGCGATCGCGTTGTACGGAATCAAATTCACATGAGCGGGCAACTCTCCCAGGTAGCCGAGGAGCGCCTGCAGGTCGGCGTCCGTGTCGTTGACGCCGGCCAAGAGCAGATACTCGATCATCGGCGGCTTCCCCTGAATCGTCGTCGCCTCGAGAATCGCTTCGCGCAAAACGGGGAGCGGGTAACGCCGGGCGAGCGGGATAATCTTCTCGCGTACGGCCTGGCGCGCACTGTGCAAACTGAGAGCGATGCCGACGTCGGGAAATCGGCGGGCGAAGCGGACCATTGCCTCGGGGATGCCGACAGTCGAAACCAGCACGTGCGCCGGCGCCAGACCAAACGCACGCGGCGACACGATCGTTTCGATGGCCAGGGCGACCGCGTCCTCGTTGTGCAGCGGTTCGCCCATCCCCATGAACACCACGTTGCGCACCCCGCGCTCTTCCGCTCGCAGCAACTGATTGGCCTGAACGATCTGGTCGAGGATTTCATCGCACCCGAGGTCGAGCGCCCGTCCCATTTGGCCGGTGGCGCAGAAGCCGCAGCGTACCGCGCAGCCAACCTGGGACGAAACGCAGAGCGTCGTTCGGCCGGTCTGTATGCGAAGAATTACCGATTCGAGGAGTTTGCCGGCCGCCGTCTGGAAGATGAGCTTGCTGGCACCGTCGAGTTGGGAATCGTGCCGGCTGTGCACTGTCAGGGTATGAAAGGCGACGGCTTCCGCGAAGGCCGATCGCTGCGCGAGGGGCAGACGCTCGAGCGCCTTCTCCGCGGGCAGGCGTTTTTTGTAAAACGCGTTGCGCAGTTGACGGAGCGGCTCCGGGTCGAGCCGCAATTGTCGACGGAGAGCGCCCAGGGCAACGTCGTCGTGGAGCGGGATCATACGATCAATATATGCTTGGATTCATTCAAAACGGATGTGTGATGCCGATCCAGAATTGCCAGGGGGCGTCGACGTTGACCGTCTTGGCGACGTCGAAGCGAAACATGGTGCGTTCGATGATGTTGAGCCAGGCGAGGTCGACGCGCATGCCGAGTCCGACCGCGTGAGCGACGTCGCCCAGGGCGTGGCCGTTCACGTAGGCATTGCCGGCGTCATAGAAGGGGACGACGTAGACGTTGCGAACGCCGACGACGTGATCGAGGAAGTCGTGGGTGAGATACTCGGCGACGGGGAGGCGCCATTCGAGGCTGGCGACCCACATGAGATTGCCTTGACGCTGGCGGAGATCGAACCCGCGGAACCAATCGCCGCCGCCGAGGGTGAAGAATTCGCCGCGTTTGGGCGCCGCCGCGCCGCCGCCGGCGCGCATGGCGAAACGCGTGAGCCGAAGATATTCGCCCAGCGCATGTTCCGAGCCTTCCAGCAGCCATTTGGGGAACGCCTTCACCGTTGCGATCTTGCCGAAGACTTGTTGAAAATCGTCCTCGGCGCCGAGGACGGGGAACCCGTATTGATACGTGGCGTCCACCGATACGCCCCCTTCGGGGTCCCAGTAAGGGGTCAGAAAATTCTTGTAATAATGAATGCCGACGCCGGTCCGGTTCGTGAACGGGTCGGTGTCCGCCTTCTGTTCGAGTGGGGCGGGCAAACAGCGGTTCTGCACCGAGGCAAAAAGCTCGACGTACTCGAAAGGGGGCTGGTAGAGCGAACTACCGTAGGTCAAAACGTAGCGGCCGAAAATCACGCCGCGGCTGCAGTTGACGTCCTCGTCCCAGAGCGTGCCGATGCTTTTCTCGACCGACAATCCCAGTTGCGTCCGCGGCAAGGGGATGTGATCCCAGAGCACGTCGGCGCCGGCGATCAGGTTGCGGTCGTTGGTGCGGTACGCCAGATACGCTCCGGCGTTGATCTCCTGCGTGCGGAAGACGGTCGCCTTGAGCCCCGCCATGTACGACTGCGAGTACCAGGGATCCGCGAACGTCGGCGTCCCCAGCCAGGGCCCCGCGATGAAGTTCCAGCGGTCGTAACTGTTCGCGACGTCGACCTCCTCTAGCCTGGTGTAGAGCGGCGTCAGACGCCAACGGACCTCGTGCTTCCAATAATTGTTCTGCGGCTTTTGATCGAGCAAGACCCGATCGGGGTCGACCGTGATCTGCATCGGCTCAAATGGCAAGTTGATCTCGACGCGAACTTTGCATGTCCCCTTTCCAGTCTTGTCGATGCTGGTCTCGCACAGCACCTTGGCCTGAAACTCGTCGAGATGCAGCGCCGGGACTTGCGGATCGATGGGGATGCGGATTTCGTAACCTTGGCCGCACTCGCGAATGATGCCGAGCGTGGTCGGTTCGTTGAACCCGCCGCACTGCTCGAGTTCGATGACGGCGGTGACCGACTTGCGATGTTTGGGGAAGCGCATGACGAGCGGCATGGGATTGCCGTCGAGCGTGACGGAGTCAACGCGCCAGTCGCACATGCCGGAGCCGTGAACCCAGTGCTGAAAGAAATCGTGCCAGGATCGGCCGGTGTATTCTTCGAGTTCCTTCTGCAGATCGCGGACGTGCAAGATGCGGAACTGGTACTTTTGATAGACGACGCGGAGGAAGTCGAGGAAGGACTCAGCCCCCAGGCGTTCCTCGATGAGCCCGACGACCTTGGAGCCGCGGTCGTAGACGGTGGCGAGCAGATTGGGGAGATGCTCGAATTTTTCCATGGCCTGGACCGTGGGATGGATGTCGCCGCGGGCGCGGGCGCCGAGGTAGCCGTAGTTGCGGAGATCTTCGCGGTGGATGTTGGGGAGCCAGCCGAGACCTTTGGGATAATCGATGATCGGGTTGTTCTTGCCGTGCGTGAGGTCGGCGAGCCGATGGCTGAGGTAGGAAGCGAACCCTTCATCGACCCAGGTCTCGGCATAACCGTTGGAGCCGATGACGTTGTACCACCACTGATGACAGAGTTCGTGTTGGAGGAGATAGATCGGATAGCTGGGGGCCATGTGGGGCATGTTGAACATGCGGTCGTCGATCATGACCATGCCGCCGCACTCGTTGCCGTTCCAGCCGAAGATTGCCTCGACGATGGTGAACTGGGGATAGGGATAGGGTCCGAACCATTTTTCGTAGACGGGGATGGCGTCGCAAGCGGCTTTCACGAAGATCTTGGCGTAATGTTCGTGTTGGGGGAAGTGCAGGCAGCGGACGTTGACGTCGCCGGCTTTGCACGACACCTCACAGAAGCGTGCAGAGGCGACCAGGCTAAAGTCGCGCAGGTACGCCCCCGCGGTTTCGTGTTGCACCCAACCGTTGCCCAGATCGCGCGTGTGCACGACCGTCGCGGAACAGGCGAGCTTTTGATCCGCCGGCAGCGCGATTTTCGCCTGATACCAACCCGCCTCATTGTAGAACGGCTGATGCCAGGGCACGAACGGCGTCGGATGCCAGCCCGCGTCGTCCCACACCGCCAGGGTCGGCAGCCACTGCGCCAACATCGTCACGCCGTCCCATTGGCCCCAGCGTCCCTTCTTGTTCGGAATGTTGAAGGTGAAGCACAGCTCCAGATCCAGGCTGGCGCCTGGCAGAACCGGATTCTCCAGCTCAACGACGAGCGACGTGGGACTCTCGGGCTGGAAAAAAAACTTTGCAGGCGACCTATTTTTGGTAGGATCCACGCACGCCACGCCGTCGATGGTCAGTGCCGGTCCGTCGAAGACGAGCACCTCTTTGGGCGCCAGGCGCAAGACTTCGATGATCTTGGCGAGTTTGCCGACGTCGGCGTCGGGGATGGAGTAGCGAGCGTGGGCGTTGAAGACGATTTCGCGTGCGGGCGTCTTCAGTGGATTGGTGAAGGTGACGCGCTGCACGACTTTTGCCCGCCGGCCGGCTGGGTCGAGGTGAATGTCGAGATCGTACCGGGGCAACCAGGCGGGAGGCGGGTCGGCGCGCACCGCGGCCGCGGTCGCCGCGAACATCAAGCCGATCCAGAACCAACGTCCCATTTTTTCCTCAGGATTTCCCATGAAGCAGAACCGATGTAGCCGACCTGTCGGGCAGGGTCAACCGCGAATGCCCGTGGTCTGCGGAGTTCTCGCATTTTTCACCATTGCCTGCTCCCCCCATTCTGCCGACGCTCAGGGAATCGAACATCACGCCGCTCTCGACTTTATCCAGATTGACACCGAGCACTTGCAGGCCAAGATTCGCAAGAACGGCTACGTCTCGGGCGTCGCCGCCGGCTCGCTCCTCGACCGCAAGACCGGCGCCCGCGATCTCGGCTTTGGGCTGCATATCATGGATTTCCTGCTCGGCCCCGGTTACAAAAACGATAACTACCTCCGCGACAAGAAACTTCACGGCGATCTCCCCAAACACTTCATCGAAGGTCCGCAGATCTGTACCCAGGCCAAAGAACTCACGCCCGAGATCATCCGCGGCGAGGGCTTTCTCGCCGTCAAACTCAAATACCGCTTCACCCAGGGATACAACGGCTATCCCGCCGGCTCGCTCTGGGAGCAAACGCTCCTATTCTTCCCCGATACCCGATACTTCCTGGCTTGCGAGGAAATCACCTGCAAGAACGACGTCGACAACCTTATTTATCGGATCGACATGCCCGGCCACGTTAAACATCGCGCGGGCGATTCTTTCCTCTGCATTTACCTCAGTTACCACGGCATCATCCCCGCAGGCGAGTTCGTCAAGGACTTCGCCCCCGACGAACGTTTCCTCTACCAACGCAAAGAGGACAAGATCCCCGAACGCATGATCCGCGCCTATCAGACCAAACTCAAAGACCGCCCCGGCCCCTGGCTCGCCGGCATGACGCTCGACCCGGCGCAGGTCTCCGAAGCCTGGTGCCATCAGCGCGGCTACCTCTGCTTCATCGAGGAACTCTACGGCAAGAAGGTGAAAGCCGGCGAAGTCATCAGCACCGCTTACGTCGTCGGCTACTTCAGCGACCTCGCCGAGATGGAACGCGTCTACGACAAGTACAAGAACGTACGAAAGATCGTCGTGACGCCGAAGAAGTATGAGTTGAAGTGATCCGCAGCCCGCGGCGCAAGCAAGGGACGAAGCGCGTCACCCCTTGCTTGCGTCGCGGGCTCCCGCTTTACTTTTGTTCTTGTCGCCTGAGCATGACGTACTTGTCGAACCACTGGATCTGCAAATCGTCGCCTCGCTGCGCGACGCTCATGTCGCGCGCCTTGCCCAGCGAAGGGAAGTAATCGAACTGCCGTTCGAACGCCTCGGGCGAGCCGTGCGTCACGCTGGTGTAGTACAGGCGAATGCGATTGTCGAGAAACCCCCAACGCCCGCGCAGCTCGAACTCGTGTTCGCCGTGCAGGCGATGCAGAAAGACGCCGTTCGCGGAGAACGTCAGCTCGTCGCGGTAGCGGGGATGGATCGAGCCTTCCCAGATTCCGAGCATTTCTCGGGGTTGCTCGAAGCCGTCGAGATTGTTCGCGGAGACGAGCGGCGGAATGACGCCGGCCATCTCCAGACCGACGACGCCGAGGATGAACGTCAGACAGCTCAAGACGACAAAGGACGTCCAGGCGACGAAGCGCGGCAACTTCTTCAAGCTGCGCGTGGAGCGGGCCACGCACAGGAGCAAAACTGCCTGGATTGAGAGCGAGGCGAGCGCGACGGATGTGCCGGGCCAACCAAAAAGCGTGATGACGACGGGCGTCCCCAAATTGATCATGGCCAGGAAACCCGCCCAGCGCGCCCATTCGTCGCGGCGCGAATCGGGTTCGTCGGCGATACGCTCGGAAAACCCAGCGGGGGCGCCCCCCAGTTCGTCCTCGTGACCTTGCAGGGCAATTTCGCCGTCCTCAGTCCGGTCCGGCGGCACCAGCAACACGCAATCGGATTCGCCCGGCGCCGGCGGATGAAGCTGCGCCGGGATGCCGTCCGCCTGCAGGATCGCCGCCGCCTGCTCGCCTTTCGCGATCTGCCGAAAATAGCGCAACGGCACCCATAGTCGGGTCTCGTCGTTCCCCGGGGCATTGCGGTACGCGGTGCGCGGCGCCGCGATCGCCTCGGGCGAAATTTCGTGCCGCGCCTCATTATCGCCCGTCGTCATCGAAGCCAGAATTTCCTCAGCGCGATCCCGATCGCGCTCGCCGACCTGCAAGGCGATCCGCGCAACATTGCCCAGCCCCAGCATCTCGGCCGTATTTTCATTGGCGAGGAAGCAGGGAATATGCTCGGCCTCCAGAGCGTTACGTGCGAGATTGGCCGGAACGGATTGTTCGAAATTCGCGATCGTGACGAGTTTTTCGTCCATGAAGAAAACCTGTGAGGGAAGTGGATACGCCACCCTTCATTTTAGGCTCAACGCGAGAGCGTGAGTATCGTGAACCGACCAATTCACACTCGCTTTGATGGAGGCTGAGGATTCCAACGAGTTCAGGAACCGCAACCGCCAGGAGCGGCTCGAAGCTTCCTGAGCACGAAGAGCCGCTCCCTGGCGGTCGCGGCTCTTATCGCAAAATTCCCTGCGTGCGGTATCAACGGACCGTTCTTGAAGTCGGCAACCAGAGAATGTTTTCGTACGTTCAGACTGCTCGAGTACGGAAAATCACCGTTGCACGCGGGCGCTGCCCCCCTTGGCGAGCGCCTCGACTTCGTCGAGACGGGCCATGGTCACGTCGCCGGGGAACGTGGTCAGCAAGGCGCCGTGCGCCCAGCCCAGGCGCAGCGCCTCTTCCGGCGATCTCCCCGAGAGCAGCCCGTAGATCAAACCCGCTGCAAAGCCGTCGCCGCCGCCGATGCGGTCCAGCACGTCCAAGCTCACCGTCGGGCTGACGTAGCGTTTGCCCTCCAGCCACAGCACCGCGGCCCAGTCGTGGCGATTCGTCGAATGGACCTCACGCAGCGTGGTGGCCACGATCTTGATGTTCGGGTACAGCTCGACGACCTTTTCGATGATCTTGAAAAAGGCGTCCGGATCGAGCTTCGAGGCGTGCCCGACGTCGGGCCCGGAGATGCCGAGGCCTTTTTGCAGATCTTCCTCGTTGCCGATGAGGGCGTCGACGTTCTTGGCAATTTTTTGCAGCACCTTGTGGGCCTTGGGGAGTCCGCCGACGGAGGCCCAGAGTTTGGCGCGGAAGTTGAGATCGAACGACAGCAGGGCGCCGGCGTTCTTGGCGGCGTGCATGCCTTCGAGGATGACGTCGGAGGTGGTCTCGGAGAGGGCGGCGAAGATGCCGCCGGAATGGAACCAGCGGACGCCGCCGGCGAGGATTTTTTGCCAGTTGAAGTCGCCCGTTTTAAGGAGTGCGGCGGCTTCGTTGGCGCGGTTGTAGAAGACGACCGGGGCGCGGACGCCGTGGCCGCGGTCGCTGTAGACGGTAGCCATGTTGGGCCCGCGGACGCCGTCGTGTTCGAACATCTTGTAATGGGGGACGACGCCCGCTTCGCGCACCCGTGCCTGAATGATCTCGCCGATCGGATACTGGACCATGGCGGTGGCGACGCCGGTCTTCATGCCGAAGCAATCGGAAAGGTTGGCGGCCACGTTGTATTCGCCGCCGGAAACGTGGATATCGAGGCTGCGGGTCTTGCGAAAGGGGAGGTTGCCCGGGTCGAGTCGATGGACGAGGGCGCCCAGGGCGAGAAAGTCGAGTTCGCAAGGATCGGTGCGCAGGTTCAGGCCGTTCATTGAGTCTCCCAGGATAGCGAGCGGGCGGGCGTTCGCAGGTCAGTCTATTTTTCGACGCCGAAAGTGTAGCGGAGCAGCCCCGACGCGGCAAGCAGCGACGTCGGCGTCCGCCCCCGGTTGCTTGACGCACCGCCGCGCTTCGGCGACAATATTCTGAATCGTGAAAGGCTTCGGCTTTTCGTCGCCTACACCTCTTGATAACGCTCGCGCCCCGAGACGGAATTCGAAACCAAACTTCGCACGATGCGAGTCGAGCCTTGACCTGGAGACCTCCATGAAAGTACAGATCGATCGGGAACTCGTCAAACAAGTCGCCAACTGCAAGGACCAGCCGCGGAACTTCCTCTTCGTGCCCGGCAGCAAGCAAAGCGTGCTCGTCATCGACAAGAAGGCGGTGGGCCCGGACGATCTCAAGAGCGCCCAGAAAAAAGCCGAGGCGAACGTCGCGCACAAGGGCCTTTGCTTCCACGAGACTGATCAGGCGGGGACCAAAACCCTGGTCTTTCTCGTCAAAAAGGACGTCTCGGGCCTCGATCGGATGCTGCGCAAGTGCCTTAAGGAAAATGCCGGACTCAGCACGAAAGTGGAAGTGCGTCTCCCCGCGCAAGACCTGCTTGACAACGACGGCAACCTGATCGACGTCGTCGATAAATCTCCGGACCGGGTCGTCGTGCCGAAGACGCCGACGGGTGCGCAAAATGACGTTGCGAACAAGGCGATGTACAAGAAGGTGCTTGCGTATCTTTCGAGCAAGATCGGCGACGCGACCGCGGTCGACAAGGATTTGGGCGCCCGCATCAAAGCGTATGTCGAAAGGTTCGCCGCGGAGGCGGAGCGGTTAGCCGGCGACGCCGTTCCGGAAGGCCAGCGCGATTACCAGGCGGCGCTCAAGGTGCTCGACAAGGCGCGGAAGGCCGTCGATGAATCTCTGAAGAAGATGAAGCGGCCCGGCAGAAACGATCCGCGCGTCAACGTCGAGTTCGAGAACAAACTGAAGGCGGCGAAGGAGAAGGTCAAGGCGATCCTCGCGCGCGCGGGAAACTCGGCCGTCGCGGCCGAGGCCAAGGCGAACTACCAACAAGCCGCGAAGCACGGCCGACTTGTCCAGTTCGAGGAAGGAACGAAGATCCTCGACGACATGACCTTGCCTCTGAGCCGAGTGCTGACGAACCTCGGAACGTACACGAGTGTTTATGGCGAACTCATGAACGCACAAGATCCGGCTTGCTCGCCGACCGACCGGGGCGCGTTCGACGGCGACTTGCAAGCGGCGCTAGCCGGTACAATCACCGACGCTGCGAAGGCGATAACGGTCCTCGAAGATCGCATGCGCCAGTTCGTCACGGATCGCAAGACGTTTCTGGAGACGGCTACGAACGTCAAGGCGCTGGTGAAGGAAGCGCAGCAAAAGCTCCCGGCCAACACCGCCCGCTTGTGGCAAGCCGCATACGACCGGACTTTCGCCGAAGCGACCTCGGTCGGCCTGGGGTACGCCTACGACGTGATGACCCGCGCCGAGGCGCGCTTGCGCCAGGCCTTGCGTCTCGCGGAGGGGAACCCTCAGCCGGAAGTCACCGACAATCCGGACGTCGATACGTCGAGCAAGATCGACGACGTGCTGGGGAATAAGTCGCCCGAAGTGCGGAAGATGAAGTTCAAGATGAACGCCGACAACTTGCGCCGCGCGTTGGTCGCGATTTACCAGCAAAGCCCGAACGTGGGCAAGGCGCTCGAGACGTCGCTCAACAACTTCGTGAAACTTGCCGAGACCGATTTCGACGGCGCCGAGGCGAAGCTGGACGCGCTCAACGCCCGGGTCGCGGACGTCCTCAAGCGCATGCAGGCAAAGCTGGGCGGCCAATACAAGCAAGATCGCATGGATGAGCTGGAGAAAGAGCAGGAGAAGTCGCCGCGTGGCCGACTGGGGCGTCATCGCCCCAACGCCAAGCTCCCCAACACCACGATCAACTGGTCTCGCGACATCGAACGCCGACAAGTTCTCACCAAGGTCGCGCTCGGGAAACAGCTCGGCGAAGGCGGCTTCGGCACGATCCATCTCCTCGATCCGATGCCGAATGTCAACGAAGAAATCCCTCCCATGATCGTCAAGGTCCCCAACGATCCCAACGGCGTGGCCGAGTTCAATCGCGAGGCCGAGATTTACAAAAAGGTCGGCGATCACCCCAACATCCCCAAGTGCCTCGGCATGCGCGACGTCGGCGGACAGCAAGGGCTCGTCCTCGAACGCGTCCAGGGCCGCGATTTCGACAAGGTCGCCAAGGATCTCAAGGACAAACTCGCCCGCGGCCAGATCACGCAGGCCGAGTACATCAGCACATTCCAGTACACGATGACCAAGATGCTCGACGTCCTTTCCTTCATGCACGACAAGGGATTGACGCACAACGATCTCAAGTACCCCAACGTCATGATTGACGAAGTGACCGGCGAGCCCAAGGTCATCGATCTGGGTTCCGTCAAAGAGATCGGCGAATCGACGTCGCACGTCGATAATCCCCTCTTCAAGGCCCCGGAAAATGTCAATAGCGGCCAAGTTTCGTCGCCGCAAACCGACGGGTTTGCCGCCGGCGGCGTGATCTACAACGCGATGAACGAAATGGTGTTCCACTTCCAGGATCAGGAGACCATGAATCAATCGTTCATGACTCCGATCCGCGCGACGATGGAAGAATATAGCAAGTCGGGGGACGACGAGGGCGCCATCAAGTTGGAAGACCCGAACAACCCCGCGGTTCGTAAGGTCAACGAGAAGGGCGAAGTCGACCCCAAGGGGGAGCACCTGCGTAACGATCCCAGCCGGGCCGGGGCGCGGACCAACTTCACCGATTTCATGAACGGCCTGATGCATCCCGATCCGAAGAAGCGGCTCACGCCCAAGCAGGCGCTGCAGCATCCCTTCTTGCGCGACCGCCTGCTCAGCGATGAACAAGTGAAAGAAGTCTTCACACGCAAGGGAGACGCGCCGTCGGGCCAGGTCAAAGCCGCTGCCGGTAAGCGTGGTTTCGCCACCAATGGCTACGCGCAGCTGGTTCCCAAGATCAAAGAACTCATGAAGGAGGTCAACGACCTCGCCATCGACGAGCTCCCCCTCAAGGACGTCCCCGCGGCGAAATACCGCGTACTTTACGTCAAGGCGGAACTCGAACGCCTGGGGAATTACTTCGACACCGGCAGCAAACTCTTGGCGGAAATCGTGCGGACCGCCGGCGACAAAAACAGCGAGCAATTTTTCGACGACAATCGCAAGCTGGAAGAAATGCGTCAAATCTTGACCGACGTGCAACCCGTGCATGCCCGGGCGCAGCAGTTGTTGCAAGCGCTGGACCGCAAGCTGGAGGGCGACATGCAAGGCCAGGTCGACGAGGCGAAAGCGGGGAACATCCTCAGCGAGGAATCGCTCAAGGAACGCAAGTCGTCGCTGCAGTCCCGGGTCAACAATGCCGAGCGCAATACGGGCTCGCTCCTGGAAGGCCTCAACGAAATCGGCGGTTCGCTCGACAAGGCGACGATCCTACGTCGGTTCGCGGGATTGTGGAACTCGATTCTGGACGACACGGAAGCCGAGCGTCGCCAAACGGTCGCCCTGCTCCGCGCCCTCGAAGCCGACCCGCAAGCGGGCGAGGCGGCCGAGCGTTGCCGGCAACTGCTGCAAGCACTCGACGACTGTCGGCTCGGCATTCAAGAGAAGATCCGCCCGCTCGCGCCGGCACTGGACGGGTTCTTCAACGAAGTCGTCGCGCTTCAAAACGAAGCGGGCCCGCTGGTCCAGGAAGCTCAGACGTTGGCCGGCCGCGTCGATACCGCCAAGACCAACGCCAAGACCTTGGGTGAAAAATTGTCGGAGATCAATACCCGGATTCAGAAGATGCCCAAGGGGACGACCGAAGAAATCGCGAAGTTCGACCAGGCGCGTGCGAAGTTCGAGAGCGAAGCGACCCGGTTGCGCGAAGGTTTCGCGGCGAAGGTGCAGGAGGTGGCCGGGCTCATCAAGTCGGCCACGGTCAAGTTGCAGGAGAAACAGATGAAGCTGGGCGACGCCCCGCCGCCGCGCGGCTTCCCGGACGTGAACGCCGACGTGACTGGCGCTTTGACGCTGCTGGGGACCAAGGCGAAGGAGTTGGCCGCGGTGAGCGTGTAAACTGTCCGCGAAATGCTATGCTGCGTGCGGCATAGCATTGAGACGTCGGAAGTCTTTCCGAGCCGGAAGCGTGAGCGACGGTCCTTTCCGTGCAACACAGACGGCCTTCCAACTTCAGGCCGTCGCTCACGCTTCCGGCTCGGAAAGGCGACATCCGCAAAAAAAAGCTAGAATGGCGTGAGTTCTTCACGCTCTCCATCGCGAAAACACAGAGGCGTCGCGCATGGCCACAGGAACGATTCCCGAAGCAAGCCGGCCGGCTGAGGTCGCGCGGCTGGAACTGTCGCAACTCCCCGCCGACGCGTCTCTGGAGGCGGTCTTCCGTCGCGCCTGCGAATTGTGCGCCGATGCGTTGGAAGTCCAGCGCGTCGGCGTCTGGCTCTTCATCGATGAAAACGCCGCCCTGCGCTGCGCCAATCTCTTCGAGCGCGACAAACGCGAACACTCCTCCGGCGCCCTGCTCTGGGTCTGCGACTTTCCCAATTACTTCAACTCGCTGCAAATCCGCAAGGCCGTCCCCGCCGAGATCGCCCTCACCGAACCGTGGACCGTCGAACTGGCCGAGATGTACCTTCGGCCGCTGGGCATCACGTCGGTGCTCGATGCCGGCATCTTCGTCGAAGGAGTCATGGTCGGCGTTCTGTGCCACGAGCACGTCGGTTCGGCGCGCGAATGGAGCACCGAGGCCCGGGACCTCGCCGGGTCGATCGCCGATCTGATCGCAATGCGCATTCAATCGGGAGAGGTGCGCCAGCTGCGCGAAGCGTTCCTGACCCATCAAGAACGCCAGTCGGCCAAGGAGAAGTCCTCGGCCATGGAGCAGTTCGCGTCGGGAGTGGCTCACGATTTCCGCAATCTCCTCACGGTTTTCCTGGGCGAAGGGAGCCTGCTGCTGGCGCGTACCGAACTGCCCGCAGACGTGCGTAGGACAGCGAAGGTGATTGTCGACGCCGCCGAGCGCGGCGCCGGGCTGGTTCAGGAGTTGCTCGAGTTTGCCCGCCGCATCGACCGTCCGCCCGCGGTGATCGATCTCGCCGCCGAGATCAAGGCGTTCCTGCCGATGCTGCAATCGACGGCCGGCGCGCGGCACATGCTGCACTTTACTCAGGCCGATTCCGTGGGCCGAGTTTTGCTCGACAAGAATCAGTTCACGCGTCTGCTGCTCAATCTGGTGGTCAACGCCTGCGACGCCCAACCCGACGGCGGCCCCATCGAAGTTCGGCTCGCGGCGATCCGCCTGGGCGACGACCAGTCCCACCCCAGTCCCTACGTCCTGCTCGAGGTCGTCGATTTCGGCGTGGGCATGGATGAAAAGACGTGCAATCGCATCTTCGAGCCGTTCTACTCAACGAAAGTACGCGGCACCGGCCTGGGACTGGCGATCGTGCGTCAAATCGTCGAGCGCGCGGGCGGGTTCATCCGCGTCGATAGCGCCCCGGGCAAAGGTACCGCGTTCCGCATCTTCATCCCGCGCATCGATTCCAGCGCAGACCTCTCCATCCGTCATTCCGCGTAAACCCCGCTCACCCCAGGATTCGCATGATCCGCCGAAACTTTCTTCTTACGTTCGCTCTGCTGATCGCCGCCTCCGCGCACGCCCAGGAGAAACTGCCGAAGGTGCTCATCCTCGGCGACTCCATCTCGATCGGCTACACCGATCCGGTACGCAAACTGCTCGCGGGCAAGGCCGAGGTGTCCCGGCCCAATGCCAACTGCCAGCACACGGCGTTCGGCCTGGCCAACATCGACGCCTGGCTCGGCAAAACCAAGTGGGACGTCATCCACTTCAACTGGGGCATCTGGGACACCCACATGGTCGACGCCCAGGGCAGGCTCAAAAAGGACAACGATCCCGGCGAACTCCGCATCCGGCACACGCCCGAGCAATATCGGGACAATCTGCTTCAACTTGTCGAGAAAATGCAGAAGACCGGCGCCAAGCTGGTGTTCGCGACGACGACGCCCATCATGAGCCGAACGGGCAAGCGTTTCGAAGACATCAAGGTGCTCAACGCCGTCGCTCTGGACTTGATGAAACGGCGAGACATCGCGGTCAACGACCTGTACGACTACGTTCTGCCGCACGCGAAGGAATGGCAGTCCGGCGACAAAGTCCACTTCACGCAAGCAGGCAATGGGGAACTCGCCAAGCACGTCGGCGCCAGCATTCTCAAGGCGCTCGAGAAATAGCCCGCCAAGCCGACGCCTCAATCGTTACAATGAAAGGGCGGCGACCTCTTCATTCCTCCAGCGGAAGCGGATTGAACATGGCCAAGCTCTTTGCCAAAGTCCTCGACTACATGGAAGCCGAGAAATGGAAGTTCGAGATCATCGAAGGCGAATCGATCCTCCGCTTTCACTTCAAAACCAGGACCGGCAGACTCCTCTGCTTCGGCGACGTCGATGAGTCCAAACATTTCGTCGTCTTCTACTCGTGGTTCCCGGTCACCGCGCAGCCCGAAAAAGTCTTCGACGTCGCCGAGTTCGTCACCCGCGCCAATCGCGGCCTCTCCATCGGCAATTTCGAACTCGACTTCGACAACGGCGAAGTCTGCTACAAGACCAGCCTCGATATCGAAGGGGGCGAGCTGAGTCACAAAATGCTCGACAACCTCCTCCGCGCCAATCTCTCGACCTGTGAACGCTACTTCAAGGGGCTCATGGAGGTCCTGTTCGGCGATCGGCACCCGGCCGAGGTGATTTACGACGTCGAACATCCCGACCCGAAAACGCTCGATGAAGAGGAACTGTTCGGCGATTCCGAGGTCGAGGATTACCTCGAGGAACGCGACGACGACGGCGACTTCCGACGTAACTGATTTCCCCGGTTGGGATTCGTAGGGCAAGCGGCCTCGCTTGCCTCGATAAAAAGGCAAGCGAGGCCGCTTGCCCTTCCGGAGAAATTAGCGAACATGAAAATTACTGCGAGGAACGCGACGACGACGGGACTTCAGGCCTAACTGATTTCCCGGGTCGGGATCGGTAGGGAAAGCGGTCTCGCTTACCTCGATAAAAGGCAAGCGAGGCCGCTTGCCCTACGCAATGGAGAATGCGACGGCGACTTCCGGAGAAATTAGCGAACATGAAAATCACTCTCGCGCTCGGCGTCCTCGTCCTGGCAGGCGTCGCCGGGGCTGTGACCTACTTCACGGCGTTCGCGGCGCCGAAAGTTCTCCGGTTCCCCGGCATCGTCGAGATCCAGGAAGTTCGGCTCGGCTCCAAGATTGCCGGGCGCGTCGCCAAGCTTTTCGTCCGCGAAGGCGAAAGCGTTCAGCCGGGCCAGGTCCTATTGGAATTCGAAGTCCCAGAACTCGAAAACATGCGCGATCAACTCAAGGCGCGACTCGCCGCCGTGGAGGCGGAATATGATCGCGCCCGCGCCGGGCCGCGCGCGGAAGAGAAAGAGGCGGCGAAGGCGGCGGCCGAAGCGATGCGCGCCCGCGTCGAACGGCTCAAGAAAGGCTACCGCGACGAGGAAGTCCTCTTCATCAACGCCGAGAAGAAGGTCGCCGAGACCGAGGTCGAACGTTCCATTCGCGAACTCGAGCGGATCGTGCAGCTCATGCGCGACAAGTCGGCTTCCAAGACCGATTACGATTCGGCCATCGCGGCGCGGGACAAGGCCGTCGCCCAACTCGGCGCCGCCAAGGCGCGGGCCGACATGTACAAGTCCGGCAGCCGTAAGGAAGACATCGCCGAGGCCGTCGCCGAGTGGGACCGCATGCTCGCCAAGTACAGCGAGTTGATGGCCGGCACGCGTTCGGAGGACATTCAGCTCGCCTACGCCAAGGTGCAGGAGGCGCGCGCCAAGCTCGAAGAGGTGGCCATCAATTTGCGCGAGGGGCAGGTCAAAGTCCCGAATCTTCCCGAGTTCAAGAACGCCAAGGTCGAGGTGCTGCCGATCCGTGCGGGGGACATCGTTCCAGCAGGCCAGCCGGTCGCGCGGATGCTGTGCCTCAAGGATCTCTGGGTGAAAATCTACGTCCCCGAAACGCAGCTCGGGCATCTGACGCTCAACGCTCCGGTCGACATCAAGATCGACACGTTTCCGAACAAACGTTTCCAGGGGAAGGTGACGCAGATCGCCAGTATCAGCGAGTTCACGCCGCGGAATGTGCAAAGCATCGACGAGCGTCGGCATCAGGTGTTCGGCATCAAGGTCGAGGTGCTCGATCAGACGGAGATCTTCCACGCGGGCATGGCGGCGGAAGTGACCTTGCGAGTGGAGTAGGCATGAACCCGGAAATGACCGATTCGTCCGTCAACCGGATGTTTCACGCGCACAGTCTGACCGACAAAGTCATCGAGGCGCAGAACCTGACGATCCGTTTCGGCGCCTTCACCGCGGTCGACCGGGTGAGTCTCTCCATTGGCAAGGGCGAAGTGTTCGGCCTGTTGGGGCCCAACGGTTCCGGCAAAACCACGCTCATCCGCGGGCTGTGCGGCCTGCTGCCGCTGGCCGAGGGGAAGGCGACGATCCTGGGCGAGGACGTCGCGGTCGATCCGGAAGGCGTGCGTCGGCACATCGGCTACATGTCGCAAAAGTTCTCGCTCTACGAGGACTTGACGGCCCAGGAAAACATGGACTTTTACGCCGGCATCTACGGACTAACACCTGTCCAGGCCGCACGTCGTAAGGAAGAGTTGATCGAGCTGACCGCGATTCAGCCGTACATGAAGAAGCGCTCCGCACAGCTTTCCGGCGGCTGGAAGCAACGTCTCGCCCTGGTCTGTGCGATGATCCACAGCCCGAAACTGATCTTCCTGGACGAGCCGACCGCGGGCATCGATCCGGTGGCGCGGCGCGACTTGTGGAATCTGCTGTTTCGGTTGTCGGCCGAGGGGATCACGCTGGTGGTGACGACGCATTACATGGACGAGGCGGAGCGTTGCAACCGGGTCGGGTATATCTATCTCTCGAAACTTTTGACGCTCGGGACGCCGTACGAACTCAAGCGACTGGACAACGTGACGCCGGCGGGGACGCGGTGGCTCGAGATTTACGCCGCGGATTGTGCGCATCTGCTGGAACGCCTGCGCGGCGAGCCAGGCGTGCGGCAGGCGACGATCTTCGGGCAATCGATTCACGCGCTCGTCGAGAACGATTTCTCGACCGCGCGCCTGGGCTCCGCGAAGGTGGTGGAGGCGGAGCCGTCGCTGGAAGACGTGTTCGTGACGCTGTCGAAATCGCAGGGCATGGCGACGACGGTATGAGTTTCGCGAAAGCCCAGGGATGGCTATCCCTGGGAAACCATGAAAACGCAGCATCCCATTTCTTGTCGTCGGGCGCTTCCCCAGGGATAGCCATCCCTGGGCTTTCCGCCGCTACTCCACCGTCACGCTCTTCGCCAGGTTCCGCGGCTTGTCGACGTCGCAGCCGCGCAGCACCGCGATGTGATACGCCAGCACCTGCAGCGGCACCACCGAGACCAACGGCTGCAGATACTCCGCGACCTCCGGCACCACCACCACGTCGTCGGCCTTGCAACGCACCTGATCGAGCAACGCGTCGTCGCCTTCGCAAGCGATGGCGATCACCGGGCCGCCGCGGGCCTTGATTTCCTCGAGATTGCTCATGACCTTGTCGACCACGCCCCCTGCGGGAATCAAGAAAACCGAGGGCGTGTTCTCATCGACGAGAGCGATGGGGCCATGCTTCATCTCCGCGGCCGGGTAGCCTTCGGCATGGATGTAGCTGATTTCCTTGAGCTTGAGCGCCCCCTCCAGCGCGACCGGGAAGAGAAACTGCCGGCCGAGGTAGAGCATGTTATTGACGTGATGATACTTCTCGGCGATCTTGCGCACTTCGTCGTGACACTGCAGCGCCCGGCGGACGGCATTGGGCAACGCGCGCAATTCCTTGAGCATGCGCAATCCCTGGATGCTCGAGAGATGGCGAATGCGGCCCAGGTGCAGCGCGAGCATGGCCAGGACGACGACTTGATTCGAGAACGCCTTGGTGCTGGCGACGCCGATCTCGGGCCCCGCGTAGAGATAGACGCCGCCGTCGGCTTCGCGCGCGATCGAGCTGCCGACCACGTTGCACAGGGCGAGCGTGCGGTGTCCCTTGCGTTTGGATTCGCACATCGCCGCCAGCGTGTCGGCCGTCTCCCCCGATTGCGTGAGCGCCAGCACGATCGTGTTACGCTCCATCGGCGAATTGCGGTAACGCAGCTCCGAGGCGTACTCCACCTCGACCGGCACCCGCGCCAACTCTTCGAAGAGATATTCGCCGACCAGGGCCGCGTGGTAGCTGGTGCCGCAGGCGGTGAAGATGAAACGCTCGGCCCGGCGGAGCTGGCGGGCGTCGAGGTTCAGGCCGCCGAAATGGCTCGACGCGTCTTCGTCGTTCAATCGGCCGCGCATGGCGTTCTCGAGCGCGTCGGGTTGCTCGTAAATCTCCTTGAGCATGTAATGCTCGAAGTCCCCCTTGTCGGCCTCGCCCGGCTCCCAGACGATCGTGTGCACGGTCGGCTCGACGCGCAGGTGATCGGCCCCTTGCACCTCCCAGCCGTCTTGCCGGAGTACGCAGATTTGATGGTCCTGCAAGTAGACGACGCGGCGGGTCGCGCCCAATAAAGCCGCCGGGTCCGAAGCGAGGAAATATTCCTCCGTGCCGACGCCCAACACGAGCGGACTCCCCAGCCGGGCGCCGACGACCATGTCGGGATGATCCCGACTCACGACGCCGAGGCCGAAGGTTCCCTTGAGCAGTGCCATGGCTTTGCGCACCGCGTCGACCAGATCCCCCTCGAGATGTTGGGCGATGAGATGGGCGACGACTTCAGTGTCGGTGTCGCTGGCGAAGACGATGCCCTCGGCCTGCAGTTGGCGCTTGAGCGCGGCGTAGTTTTCGATGACGCCGTTATGAACGACGGCGACGCGTCCGTCGAAGCTCTGGTGCGGATGGGCGTTGCGATCGTTGGCGGGGCCGTGAGTCGCCCAGCGGGTGTGGCTGATGCCGACGCAGCCAGGCGCGGGGCGTTCGCGTAGGTGTTTCTGCAGTTCGCTGATGCGGCCGGACTTTTTACGTAGATGCAGATGCTTGCCGGTGAGGGTGACGACGCCGGCGCTGTCGTAGCCGCGGTATTCGAGTCGGCGGAGGCCTTCGATGAGGATGGGTTCCGCTTCGCGTTTGCCGATGTAACCGACGATGCCGCACATAAGTCGCCTCCATGCCAGATTGAACTCCGGACTCCGCCGGAGGCACGAGTGTAAGGAAAACGGCCCGCGGAGACAATTTCAGTTTCCGTGCTGGTAAGCTGGGCGAAAGCCCAGGGATGGCTATCCCTGGGGAAGCGTCCGAATCGCAACTTCTCAGATTGCCGAGCAAAAAATACACATCCGTGGGGCACCCCCAGGGATAGCCATCCCTGGGCTTTCCCGCTACAGCGCGTACATAACGCCGATGATCGCCAGCAACGCAATCAACAATCCGCCGATGACGAGGCCGGTAAGCGACGAACTGTTGCAATCGCGGCATAGTCCGCCGCGGGAGCCGTGCTCGGGGCAGAACATCGAGCCGCAGTTGTAGCAGCGCTGCCGGGTCAGGCCCTTGCAGACGTAACACTCCGGCGGCCGATATTCCTCGGCTTGCTTGGCGTGCCACCACGGCTTGCCCGCGCCGGTGCGCGCCGGGTCGGCGGTGATGCGGTCCTGGCGCGGATCGCCCGCGACGACCGCGTTCTTACAGCGAACGCAGTAGACGTTGCCGTGCATGGCGCAGAAGAGTTGGCCGCAGCCGAAACAGCGGTCGACGGCTTCCTGGCCGCAGATGCTGCATGCCATGGCTCGTCTCAGTAATGGGTGCCGTTCTTGCGGATGTGAATCATCGGCCCGCCTTCGTCCTGCACCATACCCGCGGAGATCTCGATGACGTAAAGATCGTGATCGCCGGCCGGGAAGCGTTCCGCGACCTTGCCTTCGAGATACGCCAGCGCCTCAGCGAGGATGGGCGGCCCGCCGACATTGCGCGTGACCTCCAGATCGATAAACGCGTCGGCGCCGAGCGGGAAGCCCTTGCCGAAATGCGCGATCATGTCGGTCTGCGACGCTTCGAGGATGTTAAGCACAAGCCGAGCGTCGCCGTCAAGCAGCTTGACGACTTCGCGAGTCGGCTGAACGGCCACGCTGATCCGTGGCGGCATGAAAGAGCATTGCTGCACCCAGCTCGCCAGCATCCCGGTCTCGTGGGCGCCGTTCTTAACCGTGAGAATGAAAACGCCGCTCGGCACTCGGCCCAGGGCGGCGAAAAGTTGGCGATCGGGTTCGCTGAGCGGTTGAGGCATGTTAGCTTTCTTGCAGCAGTTCCTGGATGGTCTTCTCGAATTCGGCAAAATGCTTCGGATCGGGATGTTTCTCGATGATCCACTTACCGTGTCGATCGAACAGGTAGTGACACGGAATGGCCGTGAAGCGAAACTTCTTTACCCAGTCGTCCTGGGGCATGTCGAGGTGGACGTTCACCAGTTTTTCCGCTTTCGTTTTGGTCAGAAACTTCGCAACGCCAGCCCGAACCTCGGGCGGCGAGTGCGTCTCGCCATCGAGCGGATCGAGCGATACCGTGATGACGACCAAGCCCTGGGAACCGTACTTCTCCTGGAGATCCACCAGCTTCGGCATGTTGAGTTTACAGGGCAGACAAAAGTCGGCCCAGAAGTCGATGAGCACGACCTTGCCGTGATGTTTCTTGATTTCCTTGAGCAGATCGGCGTACTTGACGACCGGCACTTCCTTGATCTCGGCAAATGCGGGAGCGATCATGCCCAGGGCAAGCGACACAGCCAAAGCAAAACGCGACGTCATGACGGGATCTCCTTTGGATGTAGATTACACGAACCGCGGACGAAACGCCAAGATCAAACCGTGGCGGAACGCTCCGTGGCGGAATTCGACAAGAGTTCGAGAGAGGGGTCAGGACCGCTTGCGCCTGAGAACGCGCCGCAGTGCTCGTACCCTCGTTGCCTAATCGTTCTTCATCTCCTCGATGCGGGCCTCGGCCTGCCTCACGCCTTCCTTGAAGTATTCCTTCCAGGTCGCGTTCTTGGTCGCCTTGCCGAATTCCTGGGCCATGCGGATCACGTCGCGAAGCTGCTTGCGAGCGGTCGCGGCGGCGTTCTTCTTGTCATCAAGGTCGGCTTCCTTCCAGGCCAGGTAACCCTTCTGCGCTTTTTGCAGGAAGCCGGTGAAGCCGGTGTTGGCCGGGTCGAACAACCCCGCTTCCACGGCCGCGTTCTTGGCGACGAGCCAACCGTCCTTGGTCCACTCCCATGTCTGTGCCTTGAAGTTCACCGGAGCGGATCCCTCGATCACCGCGGTGAGATCTTTGTCCTGTAGCCGTTTGCTGAGCTCGGTTTCCAGGCCGGTCAGGAATTTGCCCATGACGTCGTGGTCGGCGTAACCCTCGGCTGCAGACATTTTGTTGATCGCGGTTTGTAAGGCGCCGAGCTTCGCTTTGAGTTCGTGGGCGAGCTTGCGTTTTTCTTTCGCATCTTTCTCGCTGGTGAATTTCGAGAGCGCCTCGGCGTGGGCGCGGAACGCCGATTCCAGACTGCCGGCGAGTTTCTTGGCCTCGGGGAGGGCGCCGGCGAGGATGGCGGCGTCGTAGGTCGATTTCCAACTGGCGGCGTCGAAGCCCGCCGTTGCAGTAAACTTGACGGCGCCCATCTCGCCCGCGGTCGCTTGCACGCCTTGCTGCGCCGTGCGCACGATGTAGCTGGCGTATAGCTGCACTTCCTTGACCGCCTCCTTCTGCAGGCCGATGAACTGGGTGGCGGCGCCAAAGACCTTCGTGTACGCCAAACTCAACGCTTGCCGGGCTTCGAGGAGTTTCTTGGGATCCCCCGCGGCCTTGAGGACGGCGGTCTTCTTGGATTCGAGTTCCACAAGGGCGGCGCCGACGCCCGCTTCCCCCTTCGCCTTTTGCACGACTCCGTCTTCGCAGGCCTCGCTCCAAACCTGGTTCCACCCGGCGCTTGAGAACTTGACGTCGTCGGCCATGTTCGCCGAGGGATCGGCCCACTTGCCGCCGAAAAGCATTTTCTGCATGACGCGGGCGTTCTGGGCGGCGAGGGTCTTGAGCACCTCCAAATAATCGCGCATGCCCTGACAATCGCCGACGTTGGCCCAGCAGGCGTCCAACGCCTTCACCACGGCGACAAAGGCGTCGCGCGCTTTGATGCGCGCCTCGCGCTCGCCGGCTTTATCCTTCTTGTTGTTGAGCGTTTTATCGTTGAGGGCCAAATGCGCCGCCTTCAGCGCCTCCTCGACGCCCTGATCGTCGTCCACGAGCATCGCCTTGTCGACCGCGTCCTTCCAGGTCGATTTCCATTCCTTGTCGTTGAGCGAGGCTTTATCGGTCTTCCACCCCGGGTCGCGGTCGCCGCGGTCCACGAGCAGCTTGTCGAGTTGACCGAGCGTGGAAAAGACGAGATTCTTCATCTCGACGACATAGACCGTCATGCCCTTGTGCGGCAGAACTTCCTTCTTCTCCCCCTGCGGCGCCGTCATCGGATAGTACCCGTTCATGCGCTGGTAGACGTCGTTCAGCGCTGTGCTGGCCGCGGCGATGTTTTCCTTCGTGTTCTTCAGCTTGTCCTTGAAATCGACTTTACCCAGCGCGGCCTCGGCTTTGGCCAGGGCGGCGCCGATGCCGGTGAGTTCGTCGTGCAGTCCCTTGGTGAAGGCTTCGCTCTTGGTGGAATCCCAACTCTCGCGGGCCAGGTTGACCTTGGCGCCATTATGTTTCCAGGCGGGATCGTAGAGGCCGGCGTTGCGGTCGACGTATTTGTTTCGGATGGCGACGGCGAGTTCGCCGACCTTCGCACCGATGTTGAGGGCGAACCCGCCGCCGACGCCTTCGAGCAGGGCTTCCGCAAGGCTGTCCTTCACTTGTGTTTCGTCCTTCGCGTCGGCGCTCGTGAGCATCGCTTCGCGTAGAACCTTCAGCGACATCGACTCGGTGAGGTCGCCTTCCTCGAGGCCGCGCTGCTCGATGAATTCCTTCCCCTTGGGATGGCCGTCGCGGACGAGGATGGCGATATACATTTTTGCGTAGAGGTTGCAGTCCTCCATGATCTGGATGCGGGCGACGGGATTGCCGGCCTGAGCTTCCTTGATGAGTTGCTTGGCGTGGTTGGCCTTGCCCCACTCGATGCGGGTGAAGACGACCTTGCCGCCGTACTCGATGACCTTGCCGGCAATCTTGATGCCCGTGCCGGCCGCGGTACCGATGCCGGTAACTTCGCCGATCGCCCCTGCCAGCTCCAGGCTCGCGGTGGTCACGTCGACGGAATCCTTGGAAAGCTGCAGCGCCCGGCTCATCTTCTCGTTCTTGAGCGCGCGGACGAACGCGCCGCCGTCCTCGTCCTGACCCTTGGCCCATTCCTCTTCCGCCTTGCTGATCATGCGACGGGTCTTGTGCGTGATGGCGGCGTGTTCGCCCAGCTTCTTGATCGCCAAAAACAGATCGATCCCCGCGGCCGCGATCGCCAGGCCGGGCAGCACCTTGGTCGCGAGCACGCTTTTCTCGGGGATGGCGAACTTGGTTTTCTCGAGATTGTCTTTGAGCGACGAGATATTCTCGAAGAACGTGCCGATCGTTTCCAGCGCCTTGTCGCTGAACTCTTCGACCGCCTTGCCGTCGAACTTTTCGAACTCCCCCTTGGTGACCGCTTCGCCCCAGCCCTTGCCCAGGCCGAAGCCGCCCGACACGGCGCTCACGAAGCTGGAGATAATGCCCGTGACCGCCGGCGCCTTCATCCACTCGGTGCCGGAATAAAGTTCCAGCGCGCCCGCGACGAAGTTGATCGCCCCCTCGACGGTGTCGAGCGCCTCATCTTCCCCGGGTTCGAATTGCTCGCGGACGCGCTCTTCCAAAAGTTCGCGTTCCACCTTACGCCAGGCTTGCAGATAATCGAGCAACTCCGCGGGCCACCAGGTTTCGGGGACATGCGACAGGGCTTCGCGGACGTCGGCGAAGGTGCCGCCGGCGTCGCGGATCTGTCGGGCTTTGCGCAGCAAATCCTGAGTGACGACCGCCAACTCCTGCAATTCCTCAGTGGGGACGGCTGTGGTCAGCTCATCGAAATACGAGTCATGGGCCTCGATCCCCTTGAGCGAACGCGGATCGATCGATTTGGTGAAGGCTTCCTTCTGCCGTTCCTGGTCTTCCTTGGTAAAGCCCTTCTTGGCTTCCACGAGTTCCTTCTTCTTCTGCTCCGGATCGAGCGAGAGGACGCGGATCCGTTCCTGGAAATCGTCGGACCAGTTGGACAGCCACCAGTCGGGGATGTGGTTCGTCATGTTGAGATAGAGCCCGTTGGCGTCGGCGAACGCCTTGCGTTGCTCGTCGTTTTCGGGCTTGGGGAGCTGGCGCAGCTCAATGGCCATGCGGATCTTGCGATCGCGGGCGTCGGCCATCGCGGCGTGAATCTCCTTGAGCTTCGTCACGCGCTTGGCGGGATCCTTGATGAGCATGACGTCGTCGAAGAAACGCATGCCGGCGAACGCCTTGTCTTCGCTGGGAATCTTCTTGGCGTGCTCGGCCATGATGGCGCGGACGGCGAGCAAGTCGATCTCCGCGGGCATGGCGGCGATGATCGAATCGACGGCGATGCGGTTGGCGACCTTGTCGTGCTCGCGCTTGGCCGTGCGCGCCTTGAGCACGCGTTCAACTTTCGCTTCGGTTGATTCGCCCTTGGGAGTCTCCTCCTCGGGTTTGGTCGAGGCGGTGATCAGCGCCTTCCTGGCGTTCACGAGCAGCTGCGCGAGGACGGCCGTGCCCGCGTCGTAGTCTTTTTGGCCCTTGTGAACCGCCGCCTGTTTGAGCATCTTCTGCAACGACTTCAATTCTTCCGGATCGAAGCCCTTGGCCTTGAGGCACTTCGCGAGTTCCGTTTGCACTTCCTTGAGCTTGGCGTCGAATTCGTCGTGCGGCTTGGCCGTCGGCTGCGTCGGAACCGAGGTGTCCTCCATCACGATCGGTTTCGCTCCGGCGAGCGTCGGCTGCGCCTTGCCGATCGCCAGCGACAAGACGCCCAGCGTTTCGTTCGCCTTACGATATTCCCCGACTTCGCCGTGCTTCTGGGCCTTCAGGTACAGGCCTTCCATCTGCTTTTTGAGCGTGTCGTTGGGCGTCGCCAGCGCCTTCTGATAGTCGATCTCGATCTGCGGCATCTTGGATTCGAAGTAGAGCTGATCGGTATCCTTGACCGGCTCCGTCGGCACGGTGACGGGCGCGCTCGACGTCGGAGCCAGGGGATCGACGGTCGGCGCGGCCTTGGCGTGAACCTTGAGCGTCACCTTCGCGGCGGCCGCCTCTTTCTCGATCAGCTTCGCCAGGGTCTTGTCTTCCTGGTCCTCGCCGAGCTTGTCGACGAAGAAATAGACCTTTCCCGCTTCATCGAGTCCGCCGCATTGACCGACGAAGATCTTGCTCCCTTTGCATTCCTTCTTGGCGTCGTTGACTTCCGAAGTGGAGATTTTGGTCTTGGACATGAGCAAGCGATTCTCTTCTCCCTTGACGAAGGCGAAGTGAATCGGCTTGCCGGCCTTTGCGTCACTCAGGCCTTTTTTGAGTTCCAGTACAGCCATGACGAATCCCTTTCGTGTCGAATTCCGGAGATGATGCGTGTCTTCATTGGACATCGCCATTTTTTATCGCGGGCAATGACGACGGGTGTAATTCTCTTCGGCCTGTAAGGCCGTCTCCTATAGCCCAGGCCGAGAGGCCTGGGTACGTCGATATCTGTAGTCGGCCCTGTAAGGGCCGCTCGACAGACGCATGCGGTCGAGCGGCCCCTTCAGGGCCGATCTAAGAATTAAATACTAACCAGGCCTCATGGCCTGGGCTATAAGAGTCGGCCCTTCAGGCCAAAATACACGACGCCCCATTTAGAGTCACGAACTTCGACGCAGTCAAAAATCAGCCTCGCCGATTGTAAAAAGTGACTCTGTCCGATTAAGCAAGCGACAATCTAAACGACGCGGCGCGCGAATTCAATGAAATTCACACGGGAGGCGGCGCTTTCGATGTCGATTTTATCCCGCGGTCTCGACTTCGATGTAATCTTTGCCGAACGTCTCCGCGACCGCCAGATTCGTGATCTTGCCCCAGCGTACATTCACGCCCTGGGCGAGCGGCTTGTTGTCGCGGATCGCCTGCGGATAGCCCTTGTTCGCCAGGAGGAGCACGAACGGCAACGTCACGTTGCACAGCGCGTAGGTGCTGGTGCGCCCGACGGCGCCCGGCATGTTGGCGACGCAGTAGTGCACAACGTCCTCTTCAATGTAGATCGGCTGGCTGTGCGTCGTGGGCCGGGCGGTCTCGATGCAGCCGCCTTGATCGATGGCGACGTCGATGATCACCGCTCGCTTGGGCATGCGCCGCAGATCCTCGCGGAGGATCAGCCTGGGGGCCTTGGCGCCGGGAATGAGGACGGCGCCGATCACGAGGTCGGCGTGTGCGATGCAGTCGAGGATATTGTGGCGATCGCTGTAGAGCGTGGTGACGTTGGGGGGCATGACGTCGTCGAGATAGCGGAGCCGATCGAGATTGACGTCCAGGAGAATGACGTTGGCGCCGAGCCCGGAAGCGACCTTGGCAGCATTAGCGCCGACGACGCCGCCCCCCAGGATCACGACGTTCGCCGGCAGCACGCCCGGCACGCCCCCCAGCAGAATGCCGCGTCCCTCGAACGGCCGCTCCAGATATTTCGCCCCTTGCTGAATGCTCATGCGTCCCGCGACTTCGCTCATCGGCGTCAGCAGCGGCAGCGAGCCGTTGGCACCACGAATCGTCTCGTAAGCAATTGCCGTTACCTTCGACCGCTGCACCGCCTCGGTCAATTCCAGACTGGCGGCGAAGTGGAAGTAGGTGAAAAGCATCTGATCGGGCTTCATGAGGGGCCACTCGGCCGGCAGCGGCTCCTTCACTTTGACGATGAGGTCCGCCCGATCCCAGATCTCGGTCGCGCTCTCGACGATCACGGCGCCGTGCTGCCGATACTGTTCGTCTTCGATGCCGCTGCCTTGCCCGGCGCCTTTCTGCACGAGCACGCGATGCCCGGCCCGCGTCAACTCTTCGACGCCGACCGGGATCATGGCGACGCGGTATTCGTCCGTCTTAATTTCTTTGGGTACGCCGACGATGCGGGAGACAGCCATAATTCGACATCCAGAGAGGTGTGGGACTCGCTGAACGTATTGTAATCGCGGCGATCTACTTGGGCAGGCCGAAGACCTGGCAGAAATACCACCGGCCCGACTGGCTCATGGCGGCGCCGATGCCGATCTCGGTGAACTCGGGCGTGACCATGTTTTTGAGATGCCCGGGCGACGCCTTCCAACCGTTGAAAACGAAGAGGCCGGGATCGTCATAGCCGCGGTTATAGCCGACGTTCTCGCCGAATCGGCGATATTTGTAGCCGGCAGCCACGACGCGGTCCTTGGCGCCCTTGCCGTCGAGGATGTGGCCGTTCATGTCGTCGTCGCCGTACTTGTCCTGGGTCGCCATGTTCTGGGCGTGGGCCTGCGCGATCTTGGTCAGGAGCGGCCCGGCCTTGAGCGGTCCCGCTTTTTCTTCTTTGCGCAGGGCGTTGGTGAGATCGAGGATTTGCTTCTGGATCGGCTTCAGCTCCTGGGCGAAGCCGCCGGTGGCGCAGATCGAGATAGCGATGAGGGCAAGGATGATTCTCATATTGTTCGGCCCACCAAAAATGAAGCGACGCAGGTTCGGAGTCCCGGCCGGGGATCAGGGGAGGACGGTATCCCTGGCGAATTCGAGATTCTTGCAGGGGTTCACTCCCTCACCCCTATCCTCTCTCCCTCCGGAGGGAGAGGGGAGTAAATGCTTCCTGTATTTGAAGTTACTGCAACGCCTTGCTAGCTTCTAGCGCTGTAGTGTTAAACGATCGCATCTGCGAGATTCAGTTTGAGCACGAGCCCCGTCTGTCGGGCCTCGCGTTCCAGGGCGTCGCGCAACACTTTCTCGACGCGTTGACCGAACTCGCGCGACGCCCGGCTGTCGGCGACTCCCTGGTGCAAAAAGGTTCGGACCGATGCGTCCAGCCCGGTGACCCCGATTGTCCACTCGGCCCGGTCGAGTTGGAAGCCACGCGCCAGATGTTCCGCGTGTCGGCGTAAATATTTTCGCTTACGAGCGCCGGCGCTCACCCCCAGCGAAATCAGGCTCGGCAATTTTTCCAGGAAACGCTCGACCTGTTCGGCGGCGGTTTGCAGCAGCATCCCTGCAAGGTGAATCGTCGACCGCCCCAGGCGCGGCGCCGAATGTTTCGAATCGACTCGAACGACCACGCGCGGTAGCCCCTCAAGCAGGCGTTGTAGGGCCTCGTCGGCCAGCGGTTCGAGGACTTCCGCAGAGCCGAACAGCGGCCCGGAACCCAGTGACTTCGACCACGCCGGAGCGATGCCAAGCAACACCTCGGCCCGCCGATCCAGCGCGGCCAATCCCTGGTCCAGCTGACTTAGCCAGGCGCGGATCTCACGCTCATTCGCGCCGGCCCACGCCCACTCGAGTCCCGAAAGAATCAACGCCTCGCCCGACTGCTTTCGCGCCTCTGCGACGATGGCCCAGGGATTGCCGTCCAGCCCGCGAACGTCCGCGGGAACGGCTTCGAGCAGGCCCGGATAAGCGAGCCCCGCAAGCGTCAGTAAACCCTGCTTCTGCGCCGACTCAAGGTCGCGACCGTAGACATTCTGGATGCTCACCGCCTCCCAAAACCGATGCTTCAGCAAGTTCGGCCCGTCGCTCGGTTCGGCGAAGATCGTCAACTTCGCCTGCATCGTCGGCAATATCGTGGTTCGGCCCTGACGTTGCTCGAAAATTTTGGCGAGCACCGGCTGACCCAACTCGCGCACGATCTTCGCGACCGTCTCGGCCAGGGCCTCCGAAGCGATCGTGTCGCCGTCCGTTTCCTGACTGAGGAAGTGGAGCACGCCGTCGGTGAGTTCGCGCGCCAGAAACGCGTCCGGTTGGCGCACGTCTTCGGTCGCCGCGAACAGCGCCTGGCTGATCCGTTCGGCGTCGAATGGTTCCCGGCTTCCATCCTGGACGAGGACCCAACTCGGCAACGTTCCGTACACGAGCGTCTCCTTCTATCCGATGATGACGCGCGGCTGACGCGTCGGGTCGGGCTCCGCGTCGAGGATCAATTCGCGCACCATCCACGGCACGTTCCCCTGCCCGAACAGCAAAAACCCGATGTTCGCCGCCATCGGACTTTCTTCCGACCAGCCGAAGTGGATCTCAGGCGGTTTACCGATCTTGGACAGCTCCAGCGCGAGGGCGGCGATCGTGTGCGACACCGACGCGCACTTGTGTACGCGCACAATAAACGCCCCTTCCTCCTGTAACACCTCGACGATCGGCGTCTGATAGAAATCGCTCGAGTCGTGTACCTTCACTTCGATGAACACCACCGGGACCTCCGGCCCCAGGCGATGTTCCTGACGAATGATCGCTTCCTTCTCCATCAGCGACCGACTCCCCGGACGATGCGGCACCAGGACGGGGAACTCGAGCATTTTCATGCTGTCCCACAGAAATTTCGATTCCTGGGTGACGAAGTCGAGCCCCTTGAGGCGTAGCTCCTTGCTGCGCGAGAGCCGAGAAACGATGGAAGATAGAACGATAGCGAGAATGAACCAGAAGGCGATCTTGATGCCGTCGGGCTTCTCGATGATATTGGCTAACGTCGTGTAAAAGAAGATGACCGTGATGAACGCGAACGGCCAGGAGATGCGGAAGTACCATCTGCCCGAGCGTTGTTGCCAACGATCGATGAGAGTCGCCAGGCAGGCGCTGGAAATGAGCACGAGGACGCCGGTGGCGTAGGCGGCGCTCTGGGATTCGACGTTGGCGTTAAACCGCCAAGTGACGAAGAGATTGATCGCGGTGAACAAGAGGACGAGGGGGCGCAAGGCGCGAGTCCATTCGGGCGCCATGCCGTAGCGAGGCAGATACTGCGGCACGAGGTTGAGCAGCCCGGCCATGGCGCTGGCGCCGGCGAACCAGAGAATGACGACGGTGCTGAGATCGTAGAGCGTGCCAAACGCTGGGCCGAAGAGGGGATTGAGGATGTTCGCCGATTGCCCGTCGATGAGTTTGTCGCCGTGCGCGAGGTAAGCCAAAGCCCTGCCCGACGCTTCGCCTTTCTTGGTTTTGGGCGCCAATGGATTCGTCGAATGCGCGGCGCCTGACTGCAAGGCCTCGTGCCCGATCAACAAACTGGTGACCAGGGACGAGCCGATGAGGTAGACCGACATGATGAGGGCGGCAGTCAGCAGCAGTTTCTGCGCGTTGCGAATCCGGCCCGCAGGCGCCGCCTCGGTGTCGGTCGGATCCCCCTTGATGAGCGGCATCACCGCGACGCCCGTCTCAAAACCGCTGAGACCGAGTGCGAGCTTCGGAAAGAGCAAGAGGCACGTTGCCGCAATCGCCCAGTAGCTGGTACCGAAGTCGAACTCGCGATGAAAGTGCCAGTCGCCGCTGCCGACTTGCGTCCACCATGTCGCGAAGCGTTCGGGATGTTCGTAGAGAAACACCAGACCGCTGCCGATGACGATGGCATTGAGCGTGAGGTAAACCGCGGTGAGCACGATGGCCAGGCCGATCACTTCGCCGAACCCGCGCATGAACGTGGCGCCGAGAATCACCAGCAGCCCCATCGTGATCAAGATCTGGCTCGTGTCGCCGTGCAGGGCGCTGGGCCAATGCGGATTTTCGAGGAGATGCACCGCGGCGTCGGCCGCGGAGAGCGTCTTGGTGATCACGAAATCGGTGGCGGCGAAACCCAAGAGCACGAGCACAAGCACCTTGCCTCCCCAACCGTGCACCAGCTTCTCGAGCATCGCGATCGAGCCCAGTCCGTACGGAGACTTTCCTGCCACATACGCATATACCGGGTAGGCGCCGAAGAGCGTCACCAGCACCAAGAGCACCGTGGCGAACGGCGTGAGGATGCCGGTCGCCTCGTAGGCGATCGAGGGTTGATAGCCGAGCGTGGAAAAGTAATCGACGCCCGTGAGGCACATGACCCAGAGCCAAAAGCTCTTGTGAGCGTGGGGAGAGTGATCCGAAGTCTTCGAATCGTCGGCATTCATACGGTTTCGGCTCGCGGAAAGGTTTGGGCGTAGCGGATATATTACGAGCCCGAGTCGCCGCCGAGAATGCCCGCCTGCCAGGAGAGCCAGAGGACTGACGCGTCCGTCGGTTTCACCGGCCCCGCCGCGAACTGCGCCCAAGGAGCAAGCGGCGCCTCGCCCTCGAGCCATTGCCCCACGAACGGCTTGCCCCGCAGCGTCGAGCCGTCGACGCCCTCCCGGCACAACCAGCCGAGACAACTGGGATGCTGCGCCAGTTCCGCGACGTCGACGTTCGCCTCTTCGATCACACCGAGCACGAAGAATCCCAGTTGATCGGCGCGCTTCCAGAGCCACCGACAATCTTCGCGCACGGGGCACACGAGCGTGTTCCAGCCCGCCTCACGCAGCGCCGGAAGCTCGCCCTCGGCGCCGTCGAACCAGCCTCCCTTCGGTACGAAAGGCTTTTGGTTGACGCGAATCCCCGTGGGCGAGAAGGCGACGACGCGAAATCCCACGCGAATCGGCGTCACCTCGGAGCCGACCTGGGCCGGCCCTTCGTAAAGGTAAGGCGTCTGCGGATCCCAGTAGCTCGGCTCTGGCACGATGATCCGTTGCCGATGCGCGGGCGACCCCGGCATGGGCCGAGCGTAGTACGCGATCTCGACCGTCGAAGCATAAGGGCAGCGCGGACCCAAAATCCGGGCGGCGAAGGGCTCGTCGCCGACGAGTTGGATCTCAGCTTCCGCAGCATTCAGTCGCGCAACATGGACGTGGAGCATACGCGAATTGTATGCGATTCGAACCACAAAAACACATGCACGACAACGTCCATTCAGCCAAGACAAGGCCGCTTCATCACCACGCCTACTGCGGCTGGCCGATACTGGGCTCCGCAACGCACTGCGGGCAAAGTCGGCGTCAAATGGCATTTGCACACGAACTTGCTCTAAGGCCCTTGACTTTGGGTTCGTGACGGCATATCGTTAATCGTAGATAGACGATTTATGGAGAACGTCATGGCCGCCAAAGCGAAAACTTGTTGCGAAGCCCCGATGGAAGGCCGAATGGCCAGTTCCGCTTCGGTCAACGCCGAGGAATTGGCCAAATTCGCTTGGGCCATCGCTCATCCGGCTCGCGTGAAGATCCTCTCCATCCTTCTTGCCCGAAGCAATTGCGTGTGCGGCGAACTGGTCGATGCCATGCCGCTGGCCCAGTCCACCGTCTCGCAGCACTTGAAGATTCTCAAAGAGTCGGGTCTCGTACAGGGTGAAGTTGACGGACCCAAGGTCTGCTACTGCGTCAACCCGGCCATGTTCTCCCGATTGAAAGAACTGGTGGCCGCCCTGTGACGTTTTTTTGGGTAATAATCGTTAATCGTCGATAAACGCTATAGAGCAAGAAAGGGAGATGCGATATGAGATCGATCCTTGAGGAAGTGAAATCGAAGTATGCCGCTGTGGCCGCCAGCGACCTTTCGGGCGCCCATGCAGGCGTTCAGTCGGTGGCGAAAGCCTTCGGTTACACCGCAGAGCAACTCGAAAGTATCCCCCACGAGGCCAACATGGGACTCTCCTGCGGCAACCCGATCGCGACGGCGAATCTCAAGCCAGGCGAGGTTCTCGTGGATCTCGGCTCCGGAGGAGGCATCGACGTCCTGCTCGCCTCCCTCAAAGTCGGTCCGAGCGGAAAAGCAATCGGCATCGACATGACCCCGGAAATGATTGAACGGGCTTTCAATTCGGCGGTTAAGTTTGGGCAGGGGGCCTGCCCCGCCAACGTCGAGTTTCGACAGGGACAGATCGAGACATTGCCGCTCGAGGACAACAGCGTGGACTGCCTGACGAGCAATTGCGTGCTGAACTTGGTACTGGATAAAGCGTCTGCGTTCCGCGAGATGTATCGCGTGCTGAAACCAGGTGGCCGAGTAGCGGTCAGCGACATCGCCCTCAAAAATCCTTTGCCGGAGGAGCTGGCCCCGAGCGTTGCTGCCTATGTCGGTTGCATCGCCGGGGCCATTCCCATGACCGATTACGAACGTTTGCTCCGAGAGGCGGGCTTCGAGGATGTTCAAATCGTGGACACGAAAAAGGACCTCAACGTATACGCCAAGATCGAGAATCAAACAGGATGCTGTGGGACGGGTGCTCAGGAAGAAGTGACGAACGCACCCGGCCTGCTTCGCGAGATGGCCGCATTGATCGCTCGCCACGACGTGAACCAGTATGCAGCCAGTGTCCAGGTCTACGCCCTCAAGGCGAAATGACTGCATTCACAACTAACAAGGAGAGCCCCGAGAAAAATCTCGAAGTCTTTGACCGACCTCTGTGCTGCTCGACGGGAATTTGCGGAGCGAGGGTAGATCCGGCCTTGGTCCATTTCGCAGACGATCTTGCCTGGCTCAAGACCCAGGGAATCGAGGTGCGCCGATACAACCTCCCCCACGAACCGGCGGCTTTCACCCAGTTCGCCGATGTGAAGGAAGCTCTTCGAATCGGACAGATGCAATGCCTGCCGATGGTGCGAATCGATGGCAGAATCGTGAACCAAGGCAATTACCCGAGCCGGGATCAGCTTGCGGATTGGTGTGGCGTCGATGCCGAACCCGCGGCAGAGGAAGCCGAAAAGTCCTGCTGTTTTCCTACCTGCTGCACGGAGCGCCGTCGAGCGCGTAGAACGCATCGCCCACCAGCGACGCCGGCCAGGGGGAGTCGGCGGGGAAGTGCGCCGCCTTCTGCATCAGCCGCGATTCGGCCATCTTGGCCGCGAGCGCCATCAGGCAGCGATCTTGCAATTCGTCCGCGATCGCCGCGAGCTTGGGGCGATTGGCGATGTCGACTCATCAAAGGCGCCTCCGGCATCGCCTTTCGCGTCGGCGATGCGATACAATTGGCGATATGGGCTATTTACCAGACCAAAAAAATCGTTCGCGCTCTCCGTCTTCGGATCGATTGGACTGGCGTGAATTGCTTCGCTGATTATAAGGTCGGCGTGCCCGGAATAGTACTGCGAAGGTGCCTCTTCCATGGTAGGTTGGTGCTACACAGCCGTTCTTACGACGCTGCTTGCCCTGATTGCTCAGCAATGCGCCCTAGCCCAGACTCCCGTTCGGTCCGTTGTCTCTATTGGCATCCCCCAGTCGGTCGCCGATCCCAGTGCAACCGTTGCCCCTGAGCCGATGCAGGACACGGCCGAACAACCTTCCACGACCTCGTCCGGAAAGCGAACACCGCTGTCGGCCTTTTGGGATAATGGCTTCCGCCTTGAATCGGACGACGACCAGTTCCACCTCCATTTGGGCGGCAGCGCCCAGATCGATTCCACCTGGTTCATCGGGCCGAAAGCAAGCTATTTGCTGCCAAACGGCGATGATAACGGCGTCAACAATGCCGCCGCCACCTTTTTGAGACGCGCCCGACTGCGAGCGGACGGCGATCTTTACAGCTTGTTCGACTTCTTCCTCGAGTTCGATTTCGCCAATGCTTCAAACGAAAACTCCGGGGAGGAGCCGCCTTCCTTCGGGAATCTGATTGGAACGCCAACGCCCACGAACGTCTGGTTGCAAGTTCGCGAGGTTCCAGGACTCGGCAATATCCGCATGGGCTTTCAGATGAAGCCGATCGGCATGACCAACAACACCGCGCAAACCAATCTTCCGTTCCTGGAACGTGCCGACAACAGCGACGCGTTCTACGCCCCTTTCGATAATGGCTTTACGCTCGGTGTCAGCGCCCGCAACTGGGTCGAATCCGAGCGTCTCGCCTGGGTGATTGGCGTCTATCGTCCCTCCACCAACGCCTTCGGGGTGACGCTCAACAAATACGCGTGGGGGGCTCGGACCACTGGCACCCCTTGGTATGAGGACGACGGACAGCGCCTTGTCCACCTTGGAGTCGGCGTCTGGGGCAGCGAACTTCCGGAAGGTAAACTGCGTGTTCGTGCCCGAACGGAACTGCGCAACGGGCCCGGCTTTGCGGTCCCCGTGCTCGTCGACACCGGGCAGATTCCCGGCAACATTCAACACACGATCGGCCCTGAGTTCGCGATGGTCCATGGCCCCCTGACGCTCCAGGCGGAATGGGCCGGACAATTCCTCACCGACGCGATCGCAAACGGTCTCAACCAGGGGACCGTTTTCTTTCATGGCGGCTACGCGGAAATCCTCTGGTTTCTCACCGGAGAATCTCAACCTTACAACAAGCGTGACGGCGTATTTAGTCGTGTTATTCCACTGAACAATTATAATGTGCAGAAG
>JBBQPM010000020.1:0-54220 GCA_038217425.1 Gemmatales bacterium | reverse complement strand
CGATGCGATCAGCGCCGCGGGGAAGCGGAGGTCGCCGGGATGGTCCTTGTCCGTGGCGGGGAGGGCGTCGAGCCTATTCATCCAGTGTCCGAGCGGGCCGTTGCGGTTCTGGTACAAGGTGGGCCAGCGCCGGGGATCGCCCCACTTGGGATGTGGAACGTCGTTCGCGCTGATCTGACTGCCGTACAAAATACCCAGGCACTGAAGTGTTTGGCTTCTGCCTTCGGGATAGAAATTGACGGCGATCTTCATTCCCTTGGAGGAATAGATTTCGCGGTTTCCCGTGTCTTGCAAATAGACCGCGGTAAGAAATGCGAACAGAGCGATCTTCATGGCGGGCGCCTCCGGAAGAAATGTGAGTGAAGACAAATTGTAAACGGACGCCGGCCGCGCCGCAAACGCTTTCGCCTACCCTCTGGTGCTGCCGCGTCGTAAACTGCCCCTATGTTCACATTCTTGCGCACCGCCCGGGGTTGGAAACGATGAATCTGCCGTGTCCCGGCTGTCACACCGTCCTCAACATCCCGGACCATCTGGCGGGGGCGTCGATTCGCTGTCCCTCGTGCAAGCGCGTCTTCTCGGCGCCCAAGACGTTGGCGCCTCCCGCACCGGCGCCGCAAGAGTTTCCGCCCCTCGAACTCGATTCTCCGGGCGATCGCGTTCGGCATACCCTCGCCGTGCAGCAACGACGGACGCGGTCGGCGAGCTACTCCGTGGCTGGGTTCTTCGTCGTCGGCGTCCTGGCGCTCATGGTCCTGCTCGCCGCCATTCTGGGGCCGGTCCACTTTCAAAACGCGTTCTTCTACCTCGTGGTCGGCGTTCTTGCGAGCGGTCTGATCGTTGGCTTGATCCTCTTTCGGCTGCTACGTTCCAATTTCTTCCCGGACGAGGTGCGGACCTCGGTCAAGTTTCATGCCTCGGTCGGCGCGACGGTGCTTTTCATCGGCGTCGGGCTGGGATTGCTTGTGTATCTGTCGCGCATCTGGGGGCCGCACAAGGACCACATCGCGATCATTCTGGGCGTGTCGTTCTTTTGCGCGCTGTGCGGCGCTGTCTTCGGATGGTTCTTCGCGGACGTCGTCGCCGCCGAGTAGCTGGAAACTCGTCACAACCTCATCGTGATGTGCCGGGGCGCCTCGCTCTCGGCAAACGTCGCGCCGCCGAGCAGGGCCGAAATGTGCGGACGCAGCACGTCGAGTTCCGTCGAGACGTAGCGAGGCCCGCCGAAGCGGCGCAAGTTCGCCGACTGCAGCGCGAGGATGCGCTGATCTTGCCGCACCGCCCGTCTCAGCATCCACACGAACGGCCACTTGACCAGCCAGCCCGGTAGCACGCCGACCCGCGCAGCGACCACTGCGAAGACGTGCTGCTCGCTGGGCGTCCGCGGCGTGAAGTAGAGCGTGATCAGCAACTTCAGGTTCGTCCCCGCCCAGTATTCGAGCTGCACGGTTGAAGGCAACACGAAACGCCCCACCGATCGCGTGATCCCGGCCCCGAACAGCCGTGCGATCCACCCCGACTGCTTCTCCTCCAGATATTCCGCCTGGGCCCAACCCGGCCCGCGTCGCACGATCGTCTGCACGACCCGGCGTGCGCTCTCAGTACGCACCAGCCCGGCGTGGACGAAATGCGTATGCGTGGCGTCGAGAAAGTTCTCAATGCCGTCGAACAGACTCGCCTGGAGCGTGAACTCGTGCGCGAGCATCACCGCGCCTGCGACCTCGATCCGAGGGGGCGCCTTCGTCTCCGGCGGCGCGAGGCAGACCCACGCCAGGCCGTCTTGTTCCGCCGCCGGGAAACTGGCGACCTGCCGCGACGCATGTGCCGCCGGGCCGCACAGTCCGGGGACCGCCTGGCATTCGCCAATGCGGTCAAACTCCCAGCCGTGGTAGGGGCACGCGAGCCGGCCGTTGCGAATCGTTCCTTGCGACAGTGGCACGTTGCGGTGTGGACAGCGATCCAGCAGCGCGCTGAGCACGCCGTCGGCATCGCGGAAGAGAACGATATGTTTTCCCCAGAGCGTGCACGCAACCGGATTCCTGCCGATGTCGCGCGAACGACATGCCGCGTACCAGTGCTGGGGAAGGGCGTTCAGTTCGGACATAAGGACGCGAACCCCCGGCCAAGGTGAAGGCGAACCCCGCTGAACATAAGATATGCACCACCATGTGGCAACACTTCACGATCGCCGGGAGCGGGCTCTATCTCCCCCGGCAGGCCCTGTCAGCCGAGGACGTCGATGGCCGCGCCGGCCTGGAATCGGGTTGGACGCGAGCCCATACTGGCGTGCTGAAGCGCCACGAATGCTCCGGTCCGGAAACGTTGGCGAGCATGGCCCAGGCCGCGATGTCCGCCGCGCTCCAGGACGCCGATGCCTCCTGGAGCGACGTCGATCTGCTCCTGGACGCGAGCACCACTCGGCATCAGCCGATCCCGTGCAATGCCGCGGTTTTGCAAAGTTGGGTCGGCGCCGCGGCGCACGGCATTGCGTGCATGGACGTGCAGGGCACGTGCCTCGGTTTCATTCTGGCCCTGCACGTCGCCAATGCGCTGCTTGCCTCCGGAGCGTACCGAAACATTCTGATCGTCTGTGCCGAGGCTCCCCTCATGGGCGTCGACTGGAACCAGCCCGAAAGCGCCTGCCTGATGGGCGACGGCGCCGCAGCGGTCCTCGTGCGCCGCGCCGCGCCGAGCCCAACGTTCTTCTTCGCCCACGAAACCTTCGGGCAATATCTGGATGCCTGCCAGATCCCGGCCGGCGGGCATCGCGTGCCGCCCAATCGCTTCTCGCCCGAGACCGAAGCGCAGTTTCGTTTCCACATGGATGGCTCGCAGCTCCTCCGCGCCGCCTACAAACATCTTCCTGTGATGACGCAGGCACTCCTGAGCGACGCCGGAACGTCGGCCGAGGATATGCACGTCATCCCGCACCAGGCCGCCCCCAAGGCGCTCGCCCTGGTACGGCGACTGCTCGGGTTTCACGCCGAGCGTTTTCACGATCGCAGCGCCGAGATGGGCAATCTCGTCGCCGCCGGCATCCCCGCAGTGCTGCACCTGTGCCGCGGAGAACGCCTGGTCAACGTCGGCGACACGGTTCTTCTGCTGGGAACCTCGGCCGGCTACGCCCAAGCGGGGCTGGTCTTCCGCCTGTGAAACCCGCTCACGACACGGGGTCGACGAAGCGCGCAAACATCTCCGGACAGTGCGTCGGAATCATCGTCACCTCGGGATGAGCGCGGGCGAATTCGTGCAACTGCGTCAGCGTCTGCTGCATCGCGCCGGCGTCGTCGACGATCAGATGCGTCAGCCAGTGCGGCGGGGCGTTCTCGCGAATCGCCCGGCTCATCCAGGCCCCGTCGGCGACGAAAAAAAGCGGACCGTCGTCTGTCTGAACCAACATGCCGACCTGGCCGTGCGCATGGCCCGGCAGCATGACAAAGCGGACCGAGCCGTCGCCGAAGAAATCGTGCGTCGGCCCCAGGGCGCCGAGCGGCGCGCCGATAAAGTCGGGCAGCAGCGTCAAACGCTCGGCGAAATCCTCGGGCAAGAGCGACGGAATCAAGCCGCGCCGTAGCGCGCTCCAACCACGCCGCCTGGCGACATCGTCGACTGCCGACTTCGTCGCCACGAATCGCGCCTGCGGAAAGTCGCGCAGGCCGCACAGATGGTCGGCGTGAAAATGCGACACGATCACGCTGCGAATATCGGCGGGCGTCAGCCCGAACCGCGCAAGCTGCGCGACGACGGCAAGTTTCGGATCCAGGCGGAGCGGCGTCGCCCAGCGGTAGAGCCGAAACGGCAGCCAGCGCGTCGCCTCCAGCATCCGCGGCGCGTAGCCCGTGTCCCACAGAAACCAACCGTGCTGCGGATGCTCCAGGATTGCGACGATCGAATGGCAGTGCACCGTTCGCCGCGTCCCGGTACGGATCAGGTGATGCTCGCTCGCCAGGCAATAACCGGTGTCCAGGACGTGATAGCGAAGGAGGTTCATGTCGGTAGCTCGGCCAACGTTCGTTCGATGCCCTCGGCGACGGAAACGATCGGCGCGTATCCGAGATCCCGGCGCGCGGCGGCGATGTCGTACGTCTGCGTGCGCGCCAGGATCGCCGTCGTGTAGCGCGTGAGGAGCGGTTCGCCGCCAAGGATTTTCGCCCGCAGCTCCATCAGCAGCGCCATGCCGTAAGCGAGGCGATAGGGCAGACGTCTGAGATTCGCGGGGATGCCGAGCCGGTGCAATATCTGTCGAATGAGATTCCAGAGGGGGACGTGTTCGTCGTTAGTGACGGTGTAGATCTTGCCGACGGCCGCCGGCGCATGAACAGCGAGGACGAGGGCATGCACGACGTTGTCGACATACGTCAGATCGACCAAATTGACGCCGGCGCCGATCTGCGGCAACCGACCCAGACGGGCGACCTTGAGCAGGCGCGGTAACAGCGCGGTATCGCCGGGGCCGAACATCGCCTTGGGCCGAAGGATCGTGGTCGCCAATCCTTGCCGTTGCGCCGTCTGCACGAGATCCTCCGCCAACTTCTTCGTCTCCGAATAGTTGCATAAGAATCGTTTCGGATACGGCGCCGACTCCGTCCCCAGCACGTGATCGCCGCCGTCGAAGGTCACGCTGGGCGAGGAGACGTGCACGAACCGGCCCACGCGCTGCGCCTGACAGCCGGCAAGGACGTGCTGCGTGCCGGCGACGTTGGCGCGCCAGAAATCGTCGCGCCGGCCCCACGGCGCCGACAAGGCCGCGACGTGAAAGACCGCGTCCTGCCCGGCACACGCCCCCTGCACGGCGCCGACGTCGCTCAGATCGGCACGCACGACCTCGGCGCCGGCGGCGCGAAGCTCGGCGCACGTCGTGGGGTTGCGCCCCAACACGCGGACGGCGTGGCCCTGTACTTGCAGCGCCCGCACCAGGCGCCGACCCAGAAAGCCGGTTCCCCCGGTCACGAGAATTCGCATCCATCCCCCACGCGCCGCACACGCCGACGCTTCTCCCCCGCAGCCAAGGTCGGCACGCCCGATTCGATCGCCAGGTCGCACGGCTGACAATCATATTCCGCCAGCGTCCGTGCGACGCTCTCCCGCACCCCGGCCACGACTTCCGAGAAGTCGACCTCGGCCGACGCCTGCAGATGGACACGCAGTTGCCCGGGCCGAGTTTGCTCCGCCCGATAGTCGAGAATGTGCAGACTGGCCAGCAAGATCATGCGCCGAACCGTGTCCGGAAAGAACCGTCGGAGCGCGCCGTCCCGAGCGTGAAAATAGACGATGTCGTCGCAACGCCCTTCGACTTGAGCCAACACGCGAAACCCGGATCCGCAAGGGCACGGACGCGAGTCCACCCGCACGACGTCATTGAGCCGATAGCGAATGATCGGCTGCGTCCGCCGCCACAGGTCCGTGACGATCGGCGTGTAGCGTTCCTCTCCCAGCGGTTCCAACTGAACCGCGACGAGATCCTCCTGAAGATGCAACGATCCGTGGGGGCAACTGAGGGCCAGCAGCCCTTCGGTGCACTGATAAATCTGCTGCACCGGACACGCGAACGCCCCGGCCAAGTAGTCCCGGTCCTGCGGTTCGAGCACGTCGGCGACCGAAATCAAACGCTCGGGCCGAATCCGTAGCGTCCCTGCTTGCAAAGCTTCCGCCAGCAGCACCAGCAGCGCCGGCGGAGCGACGACGATGTCGGGCCGATCTCGATTCAGTGTCGCGATCGACGTTTCGAGCGGCGTCATCACATCGTGGTAGCGAAACCGCAGCCATCGGCCGCCGAGGCTTTCGTAAAGATTGCTGTTGGACCGCAGGAAGAATGCGAGGGAAAACCCTCGTAGGCGAAAGCTCGGTAGCAGCCGGGCCAGCAGAAATCCCGCCCACGCCGCCTGTTCGTCGGGGCTAACGAGGAACAGCCCGCGATGTCCCGAGGTGCCAGAGGAGATCCCGACGGTGACGCCGTGCAGCGTCGGCACGAAGTCGCGCGTCGCTTCCGCCCGCAGCGCGACCGCCATGGCCTCCGTGCCGCGGATGCCGAGCGTGTTGAAGCCATCGAAGTTGGCCATCATCCACGCCTTGTCGGTCGTCGGCAGCGTGGGCCAATCGTGGAGGGATTGGCCCGCGAAATGCTGCCGATAGAACGGCGCCCGCGCGACGGCGAATCGGACGATGGCCCGCGCCCGCCGATCCTGGAAGTCGCGCAGCGCCTCCCCGCGCAGCCGACGCCCGCGCCAGAGAGCCCCCGCGAAGTGTGGGAGAAACGTCCGCCATCGCATCGAGATTGACTTACGCCTACTTGCGGGTCACGTCGATGCGAACCTCGTTGCCGTACAGAAACATGTAAAATCGGCGCTCGTTGGGTTCGATGGCGCCGGGCAGCGTGAAGGTCGTCTTGGCATCGCGGACATGCGAGTCGTGCCGATACCACTGCCCCTTCGGAATGGTCACGAATTTGCCCGGCATGAGGTTCACCGTCGCCGACCAGGTGAAGAAGCCGGTCTGCGGATTGCGCGTGCCGACCTGAACGGCGACGGTTTCCTTGGTGTCATTGACCAACTCTCCGGCGCTAATTGCGTGCGGGAGAAGCAGGCCGACGAATGCGGCTAGCGCGAGTGAGACGAAACGGGAGGGCATGGTTCTCTCCTTAAACAGAGATATCGCGGACCACTCAAGTGCGAACTCCCTTTTACCCGGTCCAATTCCTTGTGACAACCCCTTACGCCTCTTCCTTCACCCGCCCGCAGGCCCCCGCCATCTCGTAGGTGCGGCCGTTCGTTCCGTCCCCCTGGATCATCGCGAGTTGGTACAGCTTCGTCCCCGTCTCCGTCGGGTAATGCCCCGTCAGGCACGCCCGGCACAACCTTTCCGCGGGCAAACCGATACAGCGGGCGACCGCCTCCAGCGGCAGGTAAAAGAGACTGTCCGCGCCAAGTTCGCGGGCCATCGCTTCTTGATCGGCTTCCGTGAGCCGCGGACCGTTCATGAACTTCGGCGCGAACAGTTCGCCGACCGTCGACATGTCGATGCCGTAAAAACAGGGCGCCACGATCGGCGGACAGGCGACGCGGACGTGCACTTCCTTCGCTCCGCCGCGCTCACGCAGGTGACTCAACAGCGCCTTGAGCGTCGTGCTGCGGACGATCGTGTCCTCGATGAGCAGAACGCGTTTGCCCTGCATGACTTCCCGCAACGGCGAATATTTGGCGCGCACGCGGTCGGCGCGGTTCTGCCCCTCGATGAACGTTCGGCCCACGTAGCGATTGCGCATCAGGCCTTCGACCGACGGCAATCCCAACTCGTACGCCATCGAATCCGCGGCCGCCTTGCCCGTGTCGGGGACGGGGACGATGATCGTGTCGTCGTCGAACGGCACGCGATTGAGCTTGTGTTCCTGCACCGCCAACTCGCGGCCCAGGGCGGCGCGGGAGAGGTACACGCTCTTGTCGTCGAGCGTGCTGCCAACGTTGGCGAAGTAGATCCACTCGAAGAAGCAGTGGGCGGAGTTGGTGCGCGGGGCGTACCGCTCGACGTGGACCTGGTTGTCCTGGATGAGGATCAGTTCGCCCGGCTCGAGTGACTTGATGTTTTTGAAGCCGAGGTTGGACAGGGCGATGCTTTCGCTGGCGGCGCCGAAGAGGGGGCCGTCCTGGGCGTAGACGAGGGGTCGGAATCCCTTCGGATCGCGCGAGATGACCATATCGCCGCGGCCGTTCATGAAGACGAGGTTGTAGGCGCCGTCGAATCGCTTGCTCAGGTTGCGAAAGACTTGCACCAGATCGGGCGGGTCGTCGTTGCGCAGTTCGTAACTGAGACAGTGCATGATGACTTCGGTGTCGAGATTGCGCGTCAGGTGATAGTCGTTCTTGCTTAAGAGCTCTTCGCGTAGCTCGGCGAAGTTGGCGAGTTGGCCGTTGAAGGCGAAGGCGAACCACTTCCAGCGCCGGCCGTGATGGCGTTCGAACGGCTGGGCGTGCGACTTGTCATTCTCGCCGCAGGTGGCGTAGCGGACGTGCCCGATCGCGGCTTGCCCGGCGTACTCCTTTTGAATCGCTTCGGATTTGGCGGGATGGTTGAGGCGAAACGCCTCGATGACGGGGCCGATGTTCTTGTAGGTGGCGAGGATGCTTTCGCGCTGCGGATTGTAGGTCGTGAAGCCGGCCGCCAGCTGACCGCGGTTTTGCAGATCGAGCAACAGCCTGGGCATCAGTCGGCTGACCTGGTCGAGCCCCCCCGCGGGAGCGAGCGCCGATTTCTCGGGGCTGTCCAGATGATAAAGGGCCGCGATCCCGCACTCGTGCTGTAACTCGTCCATGCCGCTGCCCCGCTGGAAGAATGGCTGCCTCACCGCATCTTCATTATACGGAAGCCGATCGTCGTGGACGTTTGACCTCGCCGCGGCGTGCGTGTATACTCGCCGTCGTTCATGAAAAGATTTGCCACAGAGGTCTCAGAGGACACAGAGAAAGAAGAGCGGAAAGTCGAATGATGCCGTGCTTATTTTCTTCCTCTGTGTTCTCTGTGACCTCTGTGGCTGTTTTCGATGCAACCGAGGAACGCCATGACCTGCCTCTCCGCACTTTGCGTCTGTCTACTCTCCTTCGCCGCGCTCGCGGCCCAGGAGGCCAAGAAGCCGAACTTCGTCCTCGTCCTGGCCGACGATCTCGGTTACGGCGATCTGGGATGTTACGGACACCCGGTTATCAAGACGCCGTACCTCGACGCGTTCGCCAAGACCGGGCTCAAACTCAACCAGTGTTACTCCGCCAGCGCCGTCTGCTCGCCTTCGCGCTCCGCGCTCCTCACCGGCCGAACGCCCTACCGCAACGGCGTCTTCACCTGGATCCCGGAGAATAGCCCCATTCACCTGCGCACGTCCGAGATCACCCTCGTATCGCTGTTGCGTCGGCTCGGATATGCGACGTGCCACGTCGGCAAATGGCATCTCAACGGCATGTTCAACTCGCCCAAGCAACCGCAGCCCAGCGACCACGGCTACGATTGGTGGCTCGCCACGCAGAACAACGCCGGGCCCAGCCACAAAGATCCGAAAAACTTCGTCCGCAACGGCAAGGCAGTCGGCGAAACCGAGGGTTTTTCCTCGCATCTGGTCGTCGACGAAGCCATCGGTTGGCTGAAGACGGAACGCGACAAGTCCAAGCCGTTCATGCTCTCGGTCTGGTTCCACGAACCCCATCTGCCGATCGAATCGGATCCGGAGTACCAGAAACTCTACCCGGACCTGATGAAATCTGACCCGGACAAAGCCCAGCATCACGGCAACGTCACGCAGCTCGACGCCGCGTTCGGTAAACTGCTGCGAACGCTGACGGAACTGGGGCTCGACGAAAATACCGTCATCGTCTTCACGAGCGACAACGGTCCCGAAGGCAACGGCACGACGGGCCGAACGCGTGGCTCCACAGGCGGCTTGCGTGGTCGCAAGCGTAACGTGTACGAAGGGGGCATCCGCGTGCCGGGCCTCATGCGCATTCCGGGCAAAACGAAGCCGGGGAGCACCAGCGAGGAACCGGTGGTCGGCTCCGACGTCTTCACGACGTTCGCCGCCCTCGCCGGCGCCGAGATTCCGAAGGACCGCCCCATCGACGGCGCCAACTTCCTGCCCATTCTCGAAGGCAAAGCCATCGACCGCAAGATCCCGCTCTACTGGCGCTGCAGCCTCGCGGGCAAGTTCCAGATCTGCATGCGTCAGGGGGACTACACGCTGCTGGCCACGCCCGATCTCAAGGAGTTCGAGCTATACCACCTCAAAACCGATCTGCAGCAGTCCGAAGACTTGAAGGGCAAGGAGCCGAAACGTTTCGAATCGATGCGGCAGACGCTGGTCGCGCTCAACGCCGAAATCGAGGCGGAAGGGCCGAGGTGGTGGAAGGACATTCCGGAGAAGAAGAAGAAATAGACGGGAGGAAATTCATTTAGTTCTCGTTCCCGGGCTCTGCCCGGGAACGCACTGCCCAGAGGCTCTGCCTCGTTTTCGCTATTGGGCCAAGTCGGAGTTGCTCGCAAGGGATCCTGGCGCCGAGGCAGAGCCTCGCAATCCGTGCGTTCCCGGGCGGAGCCCGGGAACGAGAAGTTTTTGCGTGGCGCTTGCAAACGAATTCGGCGAGCACGACTGGTAGCCCGACGGACAATCTGCTATCCTTGCAGAGTATTCATCTTGCGAGGCCCTCATGCATTCCGAATCCAAATCGTCACACTGGAACCGGCGTGGCTTCCTGCAGGCCGGCGCCCTTGGATTTTTCGGACTCGATCTCCCCGGCTGGCTCCGCGCTCAAGAAGCTCGGCCCGTTCGGCCGGCGACCAGCAAAGCCAAGGCGTGCATCCTCATCTATCTCGACGGCGGCATGAGCCATATCGACACCTTCGATATGAAGCCCGACGCCCCTCTCGAGTATCGCGGTGAGTTCAAGACCGTCGCCAGCCGGCTCGTCGGCGCACCCGTTTGCGAACATTTGCCGCGCATCGCCAATATTCTCGATCGCTGCAGCTTGGTCCGTTCGCTCGGGCAGCGCGGCCAGGGAATCATGGGCGACGCCCATCACACTGGCGCGTACTACTATCTCACGGGCCACGTCCCCGACGTCTCCTTCGGACAGCTCGCGCTCAACCGCAAACCGCGCGGCGAAGATTGGCCGTTCATCGGTTCCGTCGTCGCGCTCAAAAAAGGAACTTCCGCGGCGCTGCCGCTCGTGGCGTTGCCGGATTGGGCGCACTCCGCGGAATACATCCGCGCCGGGCAGTTCGGCGGCCTCCTCGGAACGCCCTACGATCCGTTTCGCATCCTGGGCGACGTCGATCGCCCCAGTCAGTTCACCGTGCCGAACCTCTCGCTCCCCGACGACGTTCCTGCAAGTCGTTTGCAGGAACGCCGAAGTCTGCTGGAACGCTTCGAGCGCGATCGTCCGCTCGAGAGCAGCGCGGAAGCGTACGGCCGGCATCACCAGCGCGCGTACTCGTTGCTCTCCTCCGCGGTACGGGCCGGGGCATTCGATCTGAACCGCGAACCGCGCCGCGTGCGCGAACGCTACGGCAACGAGTTCAACTGTCAGAGCATGCTGATGGCCCGCCGACTCGTCGAGGCCGGCGTGCCGTTCGTCTCGGTCAACTGGAAGCGAAATCCCAGCGACATCCCCGGTTGCTCCGGTTGGGACACGCACCGCGCCAACTTCCGCTGTCTCAAGAACTATTTGTTGCCGTTGCTGGACCAGGGATACTCGGCCCTGATCGAGGATCTCGACCAGCGCGGCTTGCTCGACGAGACGTTGGTGGTTCTGGTAAGCGAGATGGGCCGCACGCCTCGGATCGGCGACCCGCGCCCGGGCGGCTTCGACGGCCGCGATCACTGGGTTCACTGTCAGACGGCGATTCTGGCCGGGGGCGGCATTGGTCGCGGCCACATCCTCGGCAGCAGCGACCGAACCGCGGCGTATCCGCTCACCCGAGCCGTCGGTCCGGAAGATCTGGCCGCGACAATCTACCATGCCCTGGGCATCACCGATCTCATGGGCCAGACGCGCGAAGGCCGGCAGGTCCACCTGCTCGAATCGGGCGAGCCGATGCACGAACTTTTCGCGTGATTTCTTCAGGAATCGCGCAAATAGCGTCCGGAAGAAATGAACGCAATCGCTGCAAAGCTTGGCGATTGGCCAAGGCGAGCGGCCGACGTGAGTCGGCCGGTATAGCATCCCATTCGAAGATCCGATCGCAACGCTCAAGCACACGAACCGGCCGACTCACGTCGGCCACTCGCCTAATTCGGAGTCTCCCTACCAGTATTCCGTCATTTCTTCCGAACGCTCAAAGCACATTTCCGGCCTGAAGGGCTTGCCTGGACTGCGTTCCGAAGCCCTCATTCTCTCCCGAAATCAATCAGTTTCCCCAGCACGCGATTTGTCCGCCGACGCTCACGATGATGCGTTCGGAATCGCTCACCACCAACCCGGGCTGACCTTTGCAGTCAAAACGTTCGTTCCAAAGGAGCGTGCCGTCCTGGGCGTGCACGCACCAGACCGGGTACTCGCGCACCATCTTGGCCTGGCTCCGCGGATACACGAGCAAGCCCGCGGGCGACGCATCGATCTGCCAGGCCCGCGCCGGGAGCGGCAGTTCGCGCTGCCAGGCCAGCGTTCCCGTCGCCGCGTCCCGGGCTTGCAACTTCGTTCCCGACACGGCGACCCACTTTCCTTGGGCGCAAACCGAACCTTCCATTTCAGGCGCCTCCCCCGGCGGCAACGTCCAGCGCGATTGGCCCGTCTTTTCGTCGAGCCGCACCGCAACGTCGCCCAGCGCGGTCGCGAAGGACGCCAGGATCATCGAACCTTGCACCAATGTCTTCGGCGGCGTCCCTGACAGAGACGTTTGCCACGGGACTGAGTACGTCCAGCGCGACTTGCTCTCCCGCGCAGACTGCCAGTGGACCGTCCCCGGCTCGGTCGCTTGCAACGGTTCTCCGGATTCTTCGAATTTGCCGCCGATCAGCGGGCGGACGGGGCCGTCGGTGCACCAACGCGATTCGGTGAGCTTGCCGGTCTCGGGATTCAGCACGAACATCTGTCTCTGGTCAAAGCGAAACGTCAGGCGGCCGTCTTGCAACTGAAAGTCGCCGAGGGTTTCGAGCGGGTCGGCGCAGCGCGTCGGCAACGGATGCGACCACGCAGCCTGGTCGTCTCGCCAGGCTTCGACGCCCAAAGGCCCGGCGGCGATGGTCACGTCGCCGTGACGACCGATCCAGGTGACATGGGTGTATCGCAACTTCTGGCGCCAAAGCACCCCGCCCGACTGCGCATCGCGACGGCAGATCGTGCCGGCGGCAATTTCGTACAGATCCGCCGTGGAAGGAAATAACGCGCCCTCCTGGGTCCAGTGCAACTTCGTCGGCAACGCCTTCAGCATCTGCACGCGTCTCGTGGCTTGCGGTACGGCCTGAGGCGGGGGAGACGACCGTTTTGCTTGCAACGGCGCCTTCAGCAGATCGGGCCTCGGGTAGCAGACCAGTTCCGTCGGCGTCGCCACGACCAGGCAGCCGCCGCCCAACACGACGTTGCCGGCGGGGAGGTGACGCAGTTCCGTCAGCTCGAATCGGCCCAACGGCGAACCGTCGCGGATTCGAATCGTACGGTAGGGCAGCAGGCCGTCGTGCGTCGGCCAAAGGTAATAGCCCTCCGCGAGCAAGCCCCGGCCCAGCGATGGCAACTTCCCCAGGCTCGGCTGCTGCCAACGCGTCGCGCCGGTGTGCAGATTGAGCCCCGCCAGCCCGTGCCGTTGGGCGATGAGAACGACGCCCGCCGATTCGCCCAGAAGCTGCATCGCCTCGACGTCGTCGCGTTCCCAGAGAACTCGGCCCGTGGGGACGTCAAGGCACAGCACGCCGTCGGCATCGGCCGGCGCGACCAACGCCCGGCCCTGGGCAATGAGCGCCGGCAACAACTCGCGCGGGGCCGTGTCTTTTTCCGCCGACCCCCGGGGGTAACGGAGCGCCCAAACCTGCTCGCCGGTTCGGGCATCAATCGCCGACACCGCGCCCCCGTGCGTGACGGCGATCAATAGATGTCCTGCCTGGCTGAGCAGATGATGCCGATAACGAGCTCCGCGCCCTTCGGCGAGTTCTTGAGATTGCGACAACTCGGTCAGCCAGCGCCGCTTGCCTTGCAGATCGTAACACGCCAGCGAGGACTTCGTCGTCAGTCCAAGCACTTCACTTTGAAGCAGGTACACGCGCTCGGCGTCCACGATCGGCGCCCCCTCGAAGGTCGCCGGCTCGCCCTCCGCTGAAGTCGCCTTCACACTCCAGAGCAACTCCCCCTTTCGGCTCGCCAGGTTCAGGCACACGAGGACGCTGGCGGGAGTCTTGTCCTTCTTGTCCGCAGCGGCGACGCGCAATCGTCCCAGCCGGGCAAAAACTCGGCCCGAACCGGCGCTGAGCGTGTAACGCGGCTGTTGGCCGAACAGCGTCTTGTCATCCGCGACTTCCATGGCCTGTGCATGTTCGTAGCGAAAGCAGACCTCGCCCGTGAGCGCATCGTACGACGTCACCGACAGCGCATCGCCAACCACGACTTGACCGTCGCTCACGAGGGGATGAACGGCTGCATGCTTTTGAAACATGAAACGCTCGGCGGGATGTTTGCCATCGCCAGAGGCGATCGGGACGCGCCAGGCGGGCCCGTCGCGCCACCACGCCGCCGTCGGCAGATACGAAGCGGCATGGTTGCGACCGAAACCTCCCCCGAAGGTCGGCCACGAGGCGGCTTCGTTCTCCTCGCGCAAGGCGTGCCGCTTCCGATACCAGTCCGCGAGGATGTCCGCGTAAAGCCCGTCTTGACCGGCGAAACGCCCCCGGGCCTGCGGATGCCGTTTCGCAAAGGCTGCGATCTCGAAATCAGCGCGGCCGAAGTCTCCCTGAAAGATCACGCCCAGGATGAGCTTGGCCTGCACCCGCCCGCGCTCGCCTTGAAAATGGCGATAGCGACTCGGCATCGGGCCGGTTTCCGTTTCGCTCGGCATCGGCTGAAGCTGCCCCCACCACGCCAGCGCCTCGTCGAATCGGCCTCGCTCGAAGGCGAGATCCCCCAGGGCATCGAGCGCGTCTTCGCCCGCTTCGCTGAGGCCGCTCTCGCGCACCAGACGCAGCAGCGGTTCGGGCGTGCGTTTCTCTTTCCCCAGAGTCAGGAGGCGCTGACTTTCGTCCTCGATTTCGCTCCGGTATTTGCGTAGATAGTGCGGCGGCAACCAACCGAGCGCCTGGGCGAAGCCGACGTGAAAACAGACGCTGCGCCGGCCGCCGTGCAGTGGACTCTCAGCAGGAAATTGAATAAGCGCCGCGGGATCGTCCAGCAGCATGCCAGCATATTCTTCGTACGCCTTGTCGAATACGGAATGCTTGGCAGCCAGCGTCCAGAGACCCGCGTACGGATCGCTCAGCAGTAACGCCATCTCCTCGGGCGTCTGCAGGGGAACGAGACTTTTGCGCACCGCGTCGAAGCGTGCCTGGGGGCCCGGCTGTTCGCCGAAGATGCGGACCTCTTCCGCCTGGCTCCACAGAGCCGGGACGCAAACCAACCACAGCGTCAGGGCGGCACATCGCATGGATGTATTGTATCGTGGGACTTTTCGATTCCGAGGTGTTATAATTTCCCCCGCAGATCCAGAGAGATTTCGCCGGTGTTCCACTATAACGCCCAGATCGGCGCGATCGCTTTTGCGAAAAAAGGGGTCACGATCATGAACGCACGCTGCTCTCGCTTTTTGCTCGGGTGTTTCTTCTTGATGGCCGTCGGCGCCATGAGCGCTGGCGCTCAGGCGCCAGACCCCAAAGTCCCGCAGATTCCGGTCGCACGGCCCGTCGTCCGGATGGTGGAGAATTTCGAGGTGTTCAGCGGCCGCACGGAGCCCGTTAGTCGAGTCGAGTTGCGCTGCCGCGTGAGCGGCTACCTGGTGAAGACGAATTTTCTGGAGGGGTCCGAGGTCAAGAAGGGGGATTTGTTGTTCGAGATCGACCCGCGGCCTTTTCAGGTTGAGATGGAGAAAGCCGACGCCGCCGTCGTCCTGGCAGAGGTCCGGCTCAAGCTTGCGGACGCCAACGCAACTCGAGCGGCCGCTCTCAAGGGCACCGGCGCCATCAGTCTGGAGGAATTCAACAGGACATTGGCGGAACACGCTGAGGCACTGGCAAGTCTTCGCTTCGCCAAGGCCGGCCGCGAAGCCGCCCGTCTGAACATCGATTACACGCGCGTCCTCGCCCCGATCGACGGCCGGATCGGTCAGCGGCTGGTCGACCCGGGAAATCTCATCAAGGCGGATGATACGCGCCTGGCGATGCTCATCAGTCGGGATCCGATGTACGTCGTTTTCGACGTCGATGAGCGGACACTTCTCCGTTGGCGTCAGTCGATGAAGGGCGAAGGCAAGGTCGCGAAAGTCAAAGTCGATATCGCGCTGGCGGAAGATGCTGGTTTTCCTCGCGCCGGCCAGGTGGATTTCGTCGACAATCAAGTCGACCCGGCAACGGGCCGATTGCGGGTGCGGGCAGTGATGGACAACCCGGACGGACTGCTGATGCCCGGCATGAAGGCGCACGTGCGGTTGAGGATAGGCTTGCCGTACAATGCCCTTCTGATCCCTGCCCAATCCATTTTGGTTGAAGACGGAAAGCAGTATGTCCTTGCGGTCAACGACGACAATGTCCTTGCGATGCGTACCGTGACGGTAGGAAAACAGCACGATGGTCTAAAGGTCGTGGAATCGGGCCTGAAAGCGGAGGATCGGGTGGTGATCGGCGCCCTTGGGAAACTGCGGCCCGGGATGAAAGTCCAACCAAAACTAGAAGCGATGCCCTAGGAAACTGCAGGGCAACATTCGAGGCGATGCCGGGGTCCCCGCTGCTCCGAAGCGGGTCATCGGATTCGGGCAACTTGGCGGCATTAGAATCTTTGCGTATGAGTCGTGAAACTCTCTGAGGAATTGCACATGGCAGCAGGTTTTCCGTACTTTCATTCCGACGTCTCGGTCGAATCCGAGGCGATCCGTCGATGTTGGGGCTGGCTCTTCGTCTGGGGAATTCTTCTGCTCGTTGCGGGGACGGCAGCCGTTTTGTTCCCGGTATTGGGGACCGTCTTCGCGATCGAGTTGCTCGGCTTTCTTTTCTTACTCGCGGCGGGCGGCCATCTTGTCGCAGCGTTTCAAGCGCGCGGCTGGGGCGGCGTACTCATCACCCTGCTTTGCGGCATCATGTACCTTTTCTCCGGCATCGTACTCTTGGAACGCCCCTTGCTCGGCGCCGCCGCGTTCGTGCTGTTCCTGGCCATGATGTTCTTCGCCGTCGGCGTCGCCCGAATGACGGCGGCGATCGTGCATCGTTTCACCGGTTGGGGTTGGGCCGCCCTGAGCGGATTCGTTAGCATCCTGCTCGCCGTGATGATTTGGCGCGGCTTTCCTGACACCGCGCTTTGGCTGATCGGCACCTTCGTCGGCATCGATCTGATCTTCGCCGGCTGGTCGTGGATCATGCTTGGACTCGCCGCCCGGCAGTTGCCGACCGCGCCGGCGTGACCGTTTGCGCTTAACGATCAGAAGTCGATTTTCGCACGGAGCCCGAAGAGGTAGGCAGGGTCGAATCGCTCGATGCTCGGCGCGACCCAGATCGTGTTCGCGGTGACGTGAAACCAGGGCGTGACCGCGACGTTGTAGTAGAGTTCCACGCCTTGCTCGTTGCGCTGCGGCAGCACCCGTCTGGCAACGTCCCGGAAATCGTTGCTGAGCCCGGTGATGAAGTAGCCGGCGCCGAAGGTGTCGTTGCCGCGGCACGGGAGCAGGCTGTTGCCGCCGACGCCGAAGGAGAACGTCCCGTCGACGGGACTGGGATTGCCGTCGTTTGAGAAAAGCTCGTTGGTCAAGCCTCCGCGAATAGTCGTTGGCATCCAAGACGGCGAACGAGACGATCGGCTGTTTTTCCCAGAGAATAACGCCCCCCGCCGCGTAGGTCGAATACGGCACGGAGCGAAGGATCGTGGTGTTGAACACCAGGCTTGCCGACCTGAAAGCGATCCAGACCCCGACCGTTTGAGCAGTTCAGTGCGTAATCGTCGCGCAAGTTCAAATCGCAAATGGCGCGAAAGTTGCATCACGATTTCGATTGCTGGCGCACTCCCGCACCAACTTTGGCTCTTTCTGAGGTGGATCATGCCCCTGCTCTCAAAACTTTCGTTTGCACCAAGTACGTCGGTCATTTACATCACCGTGGGTGCTTTATTGGATGCCTGGACTGCGGTTTATTACTTCACATACCGAGGCACGGGAACTCCCGATCAGCAAAAAACTGCCAGTTTTTGGCTGGCTGGCTTCTTTCTGACAGGCCTGATTTTCATGATTATCGGCTTCACGCTGGGCCCGATCGGCCGAGCCGCGCGCCAGGCGGAATTGCCGCCGCCGGAGGTGACGCCGCAGGTTGCGCAGGCGGAAGTGGCGCAAGCGGCACAACCGGTACCCGTCGCACCGGCAGCGGTCCAACCTGCCGCGCCCGCGGTGGCCGCGGTTCCCGTCCCGAGGGCGCCGCGATCGACTTGAGCATGCCGGATTCTCCGTCTTGTGAAGCGATTTCCCCATCGACTTAACACTGGAAAGCAAACGCCATGAACACCGATACGGATTCCGCGAACGATAACGGCATGCGGACGCCCCGACAGGAATCGACGCGCACGCAGCAACGCATCCTCTCCGCGGAATGGATTCGGTTGCTGGCGCTCCTCGTGGTTTCCGGCGCCACGTTCGCCTTGTGCGTCGCCATCGCCGTCCCGTTTCTGCCCGCGATCGCGTGGGGCATAGCACTTGCCATCATCGCCTGGCCCCTCCATCGCTGGATCCGCCGAATGATCCCGTCGCCGATGGCGGCGGCAGTCGTCAGTACGCTGCTCGTCACCACGGCGATTCTGGCCACCGGGTTCTTCGTCACTTTTCAGCTGACGAAGGAAGCCGTCAACGCGGCAAACTCCATTCAGGAAAAGACCGCGGAGCTGGGGATTCGCGATACGCTGCAGACGGTACCCGTTTTCAAGGGTGCGACCGACTGGATGGAGCGTGTCGGCGTCGACGTCGAACACGAGATCAATAAGGCGATAGAGGATGGCTCTCGAAATTTTGGCTACCTGGCGCGAGGCACAGCCCAGGGAACCGTGGCCGCAGCGATCCAGTTTTTGATGTCGATCGTGATTCTCTTCTACCTGTTTCTGGATCGCGCCGAATTTCTCGCCGGCTTCCGCGACCTGTTGCCGCTCTCGAAGGACGAGGGCGATCGCGTCCTCGCCAGCGCCGCCGACTCGGTCCACGCCAACCTGTACGCGACGTTTGTAACCAGCGCGATCAACACCGCGGGCGCAGGTCTGTTATTCTGGGTCTTCGGGTTGCCGTCGCCGGTGATCTGGTCGATCGTTATGTTCGTGCTCAGCTTGCTGCCAATCTTGGGCGCGGGAATGGTATGGTTCCCCGCGGTCCTCTATCTGACATTCTCGGGACAGTACCTGGGAGCGGCAGCGATTCTGGGCTGGGGGTTGTTCACGCTCGTCTTCATCGACAACTTCCTTTATCCGCGGATTGCGGGGGAACGGATGCGTCTGCATCCAATTCTCGCCCTGATCGCTTTCCTCGGCGGCGTCGCTGTGTTCGGCATCTCCGGCATGATTCTCGGCCCCGCGGCAATGGCCGTGGCGCTGGCCTTCGTGGAAGTCTGGAAACGCCGCGTGGCATTTGCCGACCGCGCCGACGACCTGCTCCGAAATTTCAGCAAGGTCAACGCAAATTCCGAAGCCGAATTGCCCAAGTGAGCTGCGTTAACCAAGGAGCCTGTATCGATTTTTCAAGGCCCTGGAGGCGAAAAACTCTCTCAGATTTCAACTTCCCTCAACCCGCGAAGATTTTGCGTGAAAGAATTACGGTGCGAATAACGTCGGCCAGGATGGTCCCTCAACCACCTCCTGTATGAGTCCTACCATGATCCTCTTGCGCGCCTCGTTCGCAACGGTCTTTTTTTTGGGAATATCCAGCGGCGCCACTGCCGGCGAAATGCATTATCTTTTAATGTTCGGCTCGCAACGTGTGCCAAACACCCCGAATTACACCCACACCTGGGCGACGTTCGTGAAGGCTACCTGGCCTGGAGACGAACCTTGCCCCGTCAACCCCACGCTCGAATCGCACACCATTAGTTGGCTGCCGTGCAACGGCATCGTCCGCATCCGGGCGCTCTTTCCCGAACCCGGTCGAAACTTCGGCTTCGAGGAGACGCTGAACTGGTGCGTCAAGAACGAAATGCGCATCTCGGTCTGGGGCGCCTACCGCATCGAACGCGAACTGTATTGCCGAGCTCTAAAACAGATCGAATTGCTAAACAGCGGCCAGGTTCGATACAAGGCAGTCGACTCCGGACGTTCGACGGATCGCGTCAGCAACTGCACCCATGCGGTGTCGAGTCTCACTCAAGGCAATCGATTGCGCGTGGCGTCGCCGGGATGGGGCGAGTCGGCGAGTTACTTCACTCTGCAGGAACTGAAGCCATGGATCTGCGACGTTGGTTGCTCGCATGCCTGGGTCGGCTCCGCCCTGGGACTGGACGCCTGGCCGATAATTTATCGCGACTACCGCAATCCGCGTAGTAACGCCGTCATCGGTTGGCTCTACCGCGCCCTGGGGGGTGAAAGCGAACTACAGGCGACCTACGGTCCGCCCGCACGCTAGATAGCCGAGCGGGGGACGTTAATTCCCCCCAGTACGGCATGGGGATTGATCGTTTTCTCGGCGATGCCCGTGTAGATACGTCACATTCCGGGGGACTAATGTCCCCCGCTCGCCAATATTTACCCGAAGAAACGCTTGAACATCCCCGTCTTCTGCGTTGCAGGGGGTTGGGGATTGGCGTTCTGCCCGCCGGGTTGGTGGGCGTTTGGATCGCTGCCGGGTCGCGGCACGGCCTGCATCGTGTTGGGCCGGCGCGAGCCGCCGGAATCGGCGGGGCGGCGCTGGAGGTTCATGAGGCGTTCGCGCAACAGCGGATCGCGGCTGGCCATCTCGATTTCGCGGTTGAGATCGCTCTGCATGCGCTGCAGTTCGTTGCGTTGGCGGGCCAACTCGGCGCGGTCCTTGGCCATCGCCATTTCCATCTGCTTGGCCTGATCCAGCAGCGCCTGTTCGTCGTCCTGCATTTGCCGGCGATGTTCTTCGATTTCTTCCTGCATCCGCTGGAACTCTTCGCGTTCGCCGCCGCTGACGTTGCGTCCGCCGCCGGAGGCTTTGAGTTCCTGCATCTCCATGTGGAGCATGCGGATGGTCTCGGACTTCTCTTCGAGCAGTTTTTCGTATTCCGCGAGGCGTTCTTCCCAGCTATCTTCCGTAGGGATGACCTTGGAGGCCTCGAGTTGCTTCATCAGCTTCTGGTTGATCGCGGAGATCCGTTTGACTTCGTCGCGTAGGGCGTCGGCGCCCAGATCCAACACCTTGTTGCGGGTCGGCGCGGGAGTGGGAGTGCTGGGGCCGATCTTGGGGGCCGCGGGACGCGTTTCCCGATTGGTGCTCAGATTCATATTGGCTTTCTCCGTTCGGCAGCTCTGGCGGGAAAGAAATGTTCCGAAGCTTTCCGTCCCAATTCGAATATAGCATAAAATTCGCTCGGGCGCCTTTTTCGGCAAAATTCCTTCCATTGTTGCAACCGTTACGAGATGTTACGCATGAAACTCTGCCTGAGCGAAGCGACCACGATGCCAAGTTCCTTCGCGGAGGACGTGGAAAATATCAGCGACGCCGGCTGCCAGGCGATGGAAGTTTGGCTCACCAAGCTCGAAACGCATCTGGAGAAACACTCCGTCGCCGAAACGAAGCGCTGGATCGCGGATCGCGGCATGGCGCTTGCCGCCGCATCATACCAGGGGGGCTTGCTGCTGTCGCAAGGGGAGCAGCGCAAGGTTCTCTACGACGACTTTCGCAAACGGCTTGATCTCTGTCAGGCGTTTAGCATCCCGACGCTGGTGGTGGTCGCCGACTTCGTCGAGAAGGTGAACCAGACCGATCTCGAACGCGCCATCGTTTCGCTCGGGCAGGCCGCCCAGTGGGCGCAGGCGTTCGACCTCACTCTGGCCCTGGAATTTCGTGGCCGAAACGCGTTCTGCGCCAGTCTCGACACCGCGCTGGCGCTCATCGCCCAGACCGGCCAGCCCAACGTCGGCGTCTGCCTGGACGTGTTCCACTATTACACGGGGCCCAGCAAATTCGAGGACTTCGACCTGCTGACGCTGGACCGGCTGGCGCTGGTGCAACTCTGCGATCTCGCCGGCGTGCCGCGCGAACTCGCCGCCGACGCCGACCGCATCTTCCCCGGTGACGGCGACCTTCGCCTGGCGCCGATTCTCCAGCGGATTCGGGATCTCGGATATCAGGGTTACGTCTCGCTGGAGTTGATGAACCCCCTCTTTTGGCGCACGAACGCCTCGCAGCTGACGACGCTCGGCTGGCAGGCCCTGACGAAAACGTGTGGACCATTTGCGTGAGGTCGGGGAACTTGGTAGCATGTCTGGGAACCCACATTCCGAGGAGCCTCCGATGAACTCCGTTTCGCGTCGTCAATTCCTGCAGACCAGCGCCGTCGCCGCCGGGGCTTTGAGTTTGGCCCCCATCGCAGCCGCCGCCTCCAAGTCGGCCGCCTCGCGCTGCATTCTCATCATGCTCACCGGCGGGCCCAGCCAGCTGGAGACGTTCGATCCCAAGCCCGACGCCCCCAGCCACATCCGCGGCCCATTCGGTTCGATCCCGACCCGGATCCCGGGCGTCCGTTTCGGCGAACATCTCCCTCAACTCGCGGAACTCGCCGACCGCTGCACGCTCCTGCGCAGCGTCCATCATCACGACGCCCCCATTCACGAAACCGGCATGCAATGGCTGCAGACCGGCCAACAATGCGAAACCGCACCGCATCTCTTCGCCGGGCTGGGTCTTCCCGCGACGCTCTTGCCCGGGCCCATCGAAAGCACCGGCGTCCCCGTGAGCCATGGCCAGCTGGGTCTCGTGTCGCAACCCGCCTCGGCCCTGAGCCAGGAGCGCTACGGCTATCATCCGCTGGGCCGGGCCTGTCATCAGGCGCGCACGCTCGTGGAAACCGGCACGCCGCTCGTCGCCGTCAACATGTTCACCGCCCTCTACGACCGCGTGACCTGGGACTGTCACGCCGACGGATACTGCCTCAACTCGACGCTCGAGGATTATCGGCGCACGCTGTGCCCGATGCTCGATCAGGCGCTGTCTGCCCTGATTCGCGACCTCGAGGAATCGGGGTTGCTGGAGAGCACGCTGGTGGTGGCGATGGGCGAGATGGGCCGGACGCCGACGGTCAACGACCGCGGCGGTCGGGATCACTGGACCGGCGTCTGGTCGATGCTGATGGCCGGCGGCGGCATGCCCGCGGGCGGCGTCATTGGTTCCTCTGACGCCCAGGCGGGCAGCCCCAAGGATCGCCCGATTCATGCCCGCGAAGTTCATGGTGCCATCGTCCATCAACTCGGCGGCGTCGGCACGCCGATCGTGTAAATGTGCCGGGTCGTCCTCGTACAAACGCACTACCCCGGCAACCTTGGCGCCGTCGCGCGAGTCATGCGCAATTTCGGCCTGGACGATCTCGTCCTCGTGCAGCCGCGCACCTCGCCGCTCGATTATCAGGCGCGCCAGCTCGCCACCCATGCGGGGGACATTCTTCAGCAAGCTCGGATCGTGCCGACCCTCGCCGAGGCGATTGCTGACCGCACGCTCGTGGTCGGCACCTCGGCGCGCGTCGGTAGTTTGATGCGGCTACAAGCCGTCGGCACGCCTGAAGAGATTATGCCCCGCGTCGCCCAGGCCGTTCGCCCTGCTCTCGTCTTCGGCCCTGAGCCGACCGGACTCTGCAACGACGACGTCGCGGTCTGTCACTTCCTGCTGACGATCCCGCTCGTGGATGAAGGGACGTCGCTCAACCTCGCCCAGGCCGTGGCCATTTGCCTTTATGAGCTGCACCGCATATCAAAACCGCAGCACCCCCCCGTTGATCCGAAGTTCGAGCCCGCGACCGCCGCCCAGCTCGACGTCCTGTTCGACAAGCTCCGCATCGCTCTGGAGGAGATTCATTTCCTTTACGGCGAGAAAGCGGATAGTCTGATGTTCGCGCTCCGCCATCTGCTCACGCGTTCGGGTCTGTCGGTGATGGAGACGGGCATCTTGCACGGCTTGGCCCGGCAGATTCGCTGGTTCGTCAAGCATCGATCCGAGCCGGAAGCGTGAGCGACGATGGGGGCGGAATCGTCGCTCACGCTTCCGGCTCGGACATAGGAGGACAAATCATGAATCGCATCGTTCTCGCGTTCGCTTTCTTCACCACGCCGCTCGCCGCACAGGAATGGACCGCCGAGAAGGTCCGCAATCTCGACATTCGGCTCTTCCCGGTCGGGTCGGCGGAAGCCAAAGAAGCGTCTGACCTCTTCTACAAGGCCCTCAAGGCGGAACGCGACAAACGCAATGTCGCCTCGCTCCAGTGGAAGTTCGGCACGAAAGCCGAATGGGAGACGCTGCGCGACGAAAAGATCGCCCAGCTCAAAAAACACCTGGGCCACTTCCCGGAAGTCCCCAAAGAGGTCGCCGTCTACAAGACCAAGACCATTCCCGGCGACGGCTTCGCGATCGACAATATTCTCTACGAAAGTCGCCCGGGCTTCTACGTCACCGCCAATCTCTACCGCCCCGCCGGCGACGCCAAGCCGAACTCTCGGCCCGCGATCCTCCTCATTCACAGCCATCACAACCCCAAGACGCAGGGCGAACTCCAGGACATGGGCATGCTCTGGGCCCGTGCCGGCTGTTACGTCCTCATTCCCGACATGCTCGGCCATGGCGAACGACGGGCCCATCCGTTCGTCGATGACAAGAGCTTCGACAAGCCGTTCAAGGCGGGCCGGCAAGATTATCACTTCCGCTTCAACACCGGCGTGCAGCTGGCCCTCATCGGCGACAGCCTCGCCGGCTGGATGGCGTGGGACATGAGCCGAGGCGTCGACGTCTTGCTCAAACTACCCGGCATCGACCCCAAACGCATCGCCCTGCTCGGCTCCGTCGCCGGCGGCGGAGACCCGGCGGCCGTCACCGCGGCGCTCGACAAACGCATCGGCGTCCTCGTCCCCTTCAACTTCGGCGGGCCCCAACCCGAGACCAAGTTCCCCCTCCCCGAAGATGCCGAGGCGTCCTTCAACTACATCGGCGGCGGCAGCTGGGAATCGACCCGCAACCTCCGCGGCACCGGCTCCGGCGGCTTCTTGCCGTGGGTCATGGTCGCCTCCATCGCCCCGCGCGGCCTCATCCACGCCCACGAGTTCGCCTGGGACAAAGACCGCGACCCGGCCTGGAAACGCTACCAGCAAATCTGGGGCTACTATGGCGCCCAGGACAAAGTCGCCTTCACCCATGGCCGAGGTTCCGTGAAGGGCAAGGCCCCGGAATCGACGCACTGCAACAACATCGGCGTCGAGCATCGCAAGCAAATTCACACGGCCCTCAACGACTGGTTCAAAATCGATGCCAAGGAGTACTCGAACCGCGTGCCGTCGGCGGACCTGCAGTGCTGGACGCCGGAGTTACGCGAGAAACTGAAGCCGAAGCCGCTGCACGTCGCGGCGCTGGAGTGGGCGGAGCAGCGGCAGAAGGACGAGCGATCGAAGCTCGAGGAGAACTTGACTGCGTGGAAGACCCGTCTCGCCCAGGCGAAGTACGACGAAAAGATGTCCGAACGGCAGTCCACGAAGTCGGCCGACGTCTTCCCGTTCGTAATCTTCGACAAGAGCTTGCCGATACCGGTACGCATCAATCTGCTCGTCCCCCATGCGGCGCCCAAGCCGCTTTCCGTCGTGATCGGTTTGGCTCAGCAAGGAAGCCAGGGATTCTTGAAGCATCGCGCCGAGGCGATTGCAGAACTGCTCAACCAGGGGATCTGCGTCGCGCTCGTCGACCTCCCGGGAACCGGCGAAACGCAGCCGGGCTCGAGCCTCAGTCGAACTTCGTATGCCACCTCGGTTTCCTCGCTGGCGCAGATGCTGGGGCTTTCGGCGACCGAGATTCGCCTGCAGATGCTGCAGGCCGCGATTTATAACATCGAAGGGTTGGCCGAGTTCGGCATGACGACGGCCAAGTTCGCGCTCTGGGGCGATTCGTTTGTCGAGGCCAACGGCACGAAGGTCAATGTCGAAGTGCCGTACGACGTCGACAACGGCCCGAAGGTCGGCGAGCCCGCCGGCGGGATGATCGCGCTCCTGGCGCCGCTCGTGACGAAGCAGCCCATCGAAGCGATCTACATCCACGGCGGCCTGGCGAGTTATCGTTCGGTGCTGGACAGCTCGTTCGTGCATGTGCCGCACGATGCGTTGGAACCGGGCATGATGGCGAAGTTCGATCTCCCCGAAGTCGCCGGCCGATTCGCGCCGCGGCCCCTGAAACTCGAAGGCCTGATCAACGGTCGAAACCAGGCGGTCGCCGACGCGGATCTCAAGGCGACCTACGCCCCGACGCACTCGGCTTACGAGAAGAACGCGGATCGCTTCACGGTCCGCGCGGCGCGATCTTCGGATAAAGAGATTGCGGCGTGGTTTGTCAAGGCGCTACAAGGAAAGTGAGGGGCGAGGCCGTAACCGAGTTCGCCAAAGTTCGGGATTCCGTCAGGTGGAATCCCGAACTCTTCGTGCACAGGACCCGCGCGCCGAGATTTACTCCGGAATCTCCTCCGCGAAATTGACGTTCTGAATCTTTCGGCCACTTCGCTCGGCGACATATCGGAGGATTTCGCGTTGATGGTCGAGTTTCGACCCGCCGCTGCCGCGGGAAGATTCCCAGCGCTTGCCGTCGGCGAACACGATGATCTGGTGAGGCGACACCTTGTCCTCAAACCGCGCGTGATAGCCGCGAACCTCGAACACGCCGCGGACGTTCGCAAATGGATACTCCACTTCTTTGCCCAGCGAAAGGAACGGGTTGTCGAGCATGGCCTTGTCGGTAAAGGCGGTGTAGTTGTCGATTCGGAGCACAGCTACGAGGGCCAGGGGAAAAAAGATGAGCCAGAAAAACAACTGAAACACCTTCGTGGGATCGTACGGCGCGGGCGGATGTGCTTTCTGGCTGGCGTAGGCGAGATAGAGCTCGTACTCCTGGCGTCCGAGAACCCAACGAAGCACGATGAAGAAGAAAAAGGTCGAACTGGTGAGGCTCAGAAACGCGGCCAACACTCCCCATTCGACGGCGCTGGGCCGAATGAAGTAAGCGGACCTGCTCAGGTCGCGGTAGTACCTTTCGGCGCCGACATCCAGAAGGAAGTAGTACGCCACAGCCAGTAAGAGAAACGCGGAAAGCCCAAAAATGTTGATCCACCAATCCCGACGTTTGTACTTCTCCTGAAGTTGGTCCAGGCTCAGCGTTGTGACCTTGTCGAGCGGCGTAGCCGGAAAGAGCCAGGCAAGAAATCGAAAACCCGCGACAATGGAACCGGGACCGACCGACATGATTGACGCTCCTGGCAGATTCTGGGCGAAGCAAGTATACTAGGGCTGATTTTCAGGTTTCATCTTCTCGAAGGCAACTCTCATGAACCGCATTTTCACCGGTACGCTTTTCGCATTGCTGGCCTGTCTATTCGCGCCCTCTACCTGCAATGCCGAGGAGCCCAAGCTCCTGGAGGCGGTCAAGATCTGGGACCAGGGCAAGCACAACGCCTTCACCGATCTCATTCGCTGGCGTGAAAAATGGTACTGCGCATTCCGCGAAGCGGACGCCCATGTCGGCGGCGACGGCAAGCTGCGCGTTCTCGAATCTGCCGACGGCAAAACCTGGCAGCCCGTCGGACTCGTCGAGGAAGAGGGCATCGACCTCCGCGATCCGCACCTGTCCATCACTCCCGACGATCGGCTCATGATGGTGGGCGGGGGTTCCGTCTACAAGGGGACGAAGACCATCATGGGCCGGCAGCCGCGCGTCACGTTCTCGAAAGACGGACGCGTGTGGACGGCGCCGCAACGCGTCCTCACCGAGGGCGAATGGCTGTGGCGCGTCACCTGGAATGCCGGCAAGTGCTACGGCATCTCGTACAACGCCAGCGCTCGCACCACTCAGGAGGCTCAAGACGCCGCCAAGGAAAACAAGCCCGTCTCTTCCGAACCGGCCGAGTGGAAACTCAAACTCGTCGTCAGCGACGATGGGATCACTTACAAGATCATCAGCCATCTCGGCGTTCCCGGTCATCCCAACGAATCGACGCTTCGCTTCATGCCCGACGGCGAACTTCTCGCCATGGTTCGGCGCGAAGGGGGCGATAAGATGGGCTGGATCGGCAGCAGCAAGCCTCCCTACAAAGACTTCTCCTGGACCGAAACCAAACATCGCTTCGGCGGGCCCAACTTTCTCCGACTCCCCGACGGCAATCTTTGGGCGACCAGCCGGCTCAGCAATCCCAAGGCGCAAACGACGCTCGCCCGCATGACGAGCAAGACCTACGAACCCGTCCTCACCCTCCCTAGCGGCGGCGATACCAGCTACGCCGGCATGGTATGGCACGATGGCTTGCTCTGGGTCAGCTATTACTCGTCCCACGAAGGCAAATCGAGCATCTATCTCGCCAAGGTCGAAGTCCCCGCCGCGCCGGTCGAGATCGGCAATCGCCTGGAACTCTTCATCGACGACTTCATGGTCGGCAGCTTGGCCGGCCTGGCGAAACGAAAGCTCCATGCGCCGACGCCGCAAGAGGTTGTCTTCACCTACGATCAGCCGTGGGAAGGAAACACCAGCGCTTACGTCACCGTGTTTCAGGATCGCGACCTCTACCGCATGTACTATCGCGGCAGTCATCACGAAGGCAAAAAGAATCCCAAGCATGCCGAGACGACCGGCTACGCCGAGAGCAAGGACGGCATCCACTGGACCCGACCCAAGCTCGATCTCTTCGAATTCGAAGGCTCCAAGGCGAACAACATCGTGTGGATGGGCCCCGGAGCACACAACTTCACGCCGTTTCTGGACGCGAATCCGAAAGCCGCCGCAGACGCTCGCTACAAGGCCTTCGCTCGTAGTGGAAAAGGCCTGATCGCCTTGAAGTCAGCGGACGGCGTTCGCTGGACGCGAATGCAAGAATCGCCGGTCATTACGAAGGGCGCCTTCGACTCGCAGAACCTCGCCTTCTGGGACGGCCAACTGGGCAAGTATCGCGATTATCACCGCATTTTCCGCCAGGGAGTCCGCGATATCGCCACCTGCGTCTCGGACGATTTCCTGAGCTGGACCGAGCCCGTCGCAATTGAAATTACCGGAGCCCCGAAGGAGCATCTCTACACCAACGCGATTCAGCCGTACGACCGGGCGCCGCATCTGCTCATCGGTTTTCCGACGCGCTTCGTCCCCAAGGGCGAACAGACGGAACCGACCCTCATGGTCAGCCGCGACGGCTTGAACTTTCAGCGCTGGCAGCAACCCGTTATTCCCGCGACGGCTCCCAAGGATCGCGACGGCAACCGCAGCAATTACATGGCCTGGGGCATGCTGAACCTTCCCGGCAAAGAGAAGGAGATCTCCGTTTTCGGCACCGAAGCCTACTACGCCGGGCCCGCCGGCCGGCTGCGACGTTTCACTTATCGGATCGACGGTTTCGTTTCCGTTCATGCTCCCGCGGGGGGCGGCGAAGTGGTGACCCGGCCGATTCGCTTCAAGGGGAACGACCTCGTCATCAACTATGCGGCCGGCAAGGAGGGCAGCCTGGCCGTGGAGTTTCTGGACGAAAACGGAAAGGCCCTCCCCGGTTTTTCCCTGGCGGACGGCAAGGTTCTGCAAGGCGACGAAATCGCTCAGAAGGTCCACTTCGCGGAAAAAGTCGGATCGCTGGCGGGGCGCGTCGTGCAAATTCGCTTCGTCCTCAAGGATGCCGATCTGTTCTCGTTCCGGTTTCAATAAGCCTTCGCGGTGCCTCGCATTCCGTCGGGTGAGACGCCGGCATTCTCTCCAGGGTAACGATTCACTGCCGCCGCACTGCGATTCGAGCTTGGAGAAATGCCGTGACCATCAAGGCCGACGCCAGCGAAATCCGCGAACTCACTGCCGACGTCTCGACCTCGCCTTACTACAGCCCCGATTTGGCTCCCGTGCCTGCGGCTCAGCGGAAGTGGGGCGTGCGCGATCTCGCGGTCCTCTGGATCAGCATGTCGGCGTGCGTTCCCACGTACATGCTGGCGTCGTCGCTCATCGATCTGGGCATGGACTGGATTCAGGCGGTGCTCACGATTTTCCTGGCCAATTGCATCGTGCTCATTCCGATGAACCTCAACGCCCACGCCGGCACGCGCTACGGCATCTCGTTTCCGGTGTATTGCCGTGCCGCGTTCGGGCTGCGCGGCGCCAACGTGCCGGCACTCATGCGCGCGTTCGTCGCCTGCGGTTGGTTCGGCATCCAGACCTGGATCGGCGGCATGGCGCTGCATACGCTCCTCGCCATCTGGCGCCCCGAGTGGACCAGCGTCGAAAAGATTCCGCGACTGGATATCACGCCGCCGCAATTGGCCTGTTTCCTCGCATTCTGGCTGGTCAACGTCGCGGTCGTCTGGCGCGGGATTGAGTCCATTCGATTTCTCCTCAACATCAAGGCGCCGCTCCTCATTCTCATGGGGTTTCTGCTCCTGGGCTGGGCGTATGTTCAAGCCGACGGCTTCGGGCCAATGCTGTCGCAACCCTCGGAGTTCGAAGTCGGCGGGAAAAAGAGCGGGCAATTTTGGCTCTTCTTCTTCCCCGCGTTGACCGCCAATATCAGCTACTGGGCGACGCTCTCGCTCAACATTCCCGACTTCAGCCGCTACGCCCGTTCGCAGCGCGATCAGATGCTCGGCCAATCGCTCGGTCTGCCGACGGCGATGGCCTTCTATGCGTTCATCGGCGTGGCGGTGACCTCCGCAACCGTCGTGATCTACGGCGCCAAGATCTGGGATCCGGTGCAGTTGCTGACGAAGTTTCAGAATCCTCTCGTCCTCATCGCGGCCATGCTCGCCTTGTGCCTGGCGACGCTGGCGACGAACATCGCTGCGAACGTCGTCGGGCCGGCCAATGACTTCGCGAACCTGAAGCCGAAGTGGATCTCCTTCCGCATGGGCGGACTCATCACGGGCGTGATCGGCATCTTGATTCAGCCGTGGCGGCTCCTCGAAAATGCCTCGGTCTACAACGAAAAGTGGCTGATCGGCGTGTCGCTGTTGCTGGGAGCGTGCGGCGGCGTGCTCATCGCGGACTACTACGCCGTAAGGCGCCGCCAGCTCGATCTTGCCGGGCTCTATCGGCCGTACGGTCCTTACTGGTACTGGAAAGGCTGGAATCCCCTCGCGTTCCTCGCTTTCGCGGCTGGCGTCGCCCCGTGCCTGCCCGGATTTTTCTCGGCAGTGAATTTGGCGGATGTGGCCCCCGTCTGGTCGCAGCTCTACGGCTACTCCTGGTTCATCAGCTTCGGCATCGCGTTCGTCGTGTACTGGATGTCGATGAAGATCCCGGGAAGCCGCCGAAGCATGAGTGCGTGCCCGGACGCTGTCCTGCACGTGAGGGACGTAGCGGCTCCTTGATTGCTCGAGAGCAACTCAATGTGATTAGTGAGCCCGGCGTAAAAAAAATGCACGAGAAGAGGGTTACCCCGATTTTCGGCGAGGCGCCGGCTTGGCCGGACGTTTCGAATGCGCCTCGACGCTGCGTTTCAATGCATCCATCAAGTTTAATACTTTCGGCGCCTTTTCTTGCTTGGGCGCGACAATCTCGTGTCCGCTGACTTTCGCTTCGATCAAGTCCTGCAATTTCTCACGATACTGATCTTCATACGATGAGAAATCGAACTCGTCGTCCGTCCATTCCTCGACCAATGTTTGCGCCAGACGAACGTGGCGAGCGATGCTGGCCTTGGGCTTAATCTCGCCGGCCAGCTTGCTTGCGGGCCTGATTTCTGCTTCATAATTGAGCATCGCCATGTGGAGCACGCCCGAGACTGGCCGCACCAGCACGATCTGCTCCTTGCCGGAAAAAACGATCTGACCGATGCCGTAGCGGTCCGCGCGCTCCATCGCTTCCGCGATGACGGCATAGGGCTCGACCGCAGCGGCGCCGTCGGGCGCCAGGTAATACATGCGGCCGTCGAAGTAGAGCGGATCGACCGTCTCCGGGCTGACGAACGCGTCGATCTTGAGCGCACGATCGTTTTCGGTGCGGAGTTCCTCGAGTTCCTCCGGTTCCATTTCGATGTATTTGCCTTTCTTGTATTCGTAGCCGGAGACGATTTCCTCCTTGGTCACCTCGCCGTGGATGGGGCACGTCTTGGCGTACCGAATTCGGCTATGACACTCGGCGTGCAGTTGATGAAAGTGAATGTCGCTACCGCTGCGATCGAGCGCGTTGAAGGCTTCGACGGGAAACGAAACCAGCCCGAACGTCAGCGCTCCTTGCCAGCTGGCCCGTTGCTTGGACGTCGCTTTGGCGGCTTTGGTTTTCTTGCGAGCCATGGAGTTCTCCGAGTTTAGGGCAACTTGCGTAAGATCGCGATGGGTTTGGCGAGTCGTTGGCGGAGCCTCCAGATTTCGTGCCAGGGATCGCGCTTCAGCTTTTTCAAACGGTCCGCAAGGTTGCGAATGGTGAATTGATCGGAACGAATCCGAGCGTCCAGTTCGTCCCAGGCGAGCGGTGCGGAAACCGGAGCGCCGGGCCGGGAGCGCGTCGAATAGGGGACGACGGCCGTGGCGCCTCGGCCGTTGCGGAGGTAATCGATGAAGATCTTTCCGTGGCGCGCCGCCTTGGCCATGTTGGCCGTGTACCGGTCCGGCGCCGCGGCGACAATCAGTTCCGAAACGCGCTTGCAGAACGCCTTCGCCTCCTCCCAGTCGTGCCGCCGTTCGATGGGGAGTACGAGATGAAGTCCCTTGCCGCCGGTCGTCTTGACGAAACTCTCGAGCCCGAGGTCCTGCAAGAACTGGCGCACCTGAAGCGCGCCGTCGATCACGGCTTCCCAGGAGACCTCCGGGTCGGGATCGAGATCGAAGATGAGCCGATCGGGATACTCGAGCTTGTCCTCGCGCGAGCCCCAGGCGTGGATCTCGAGCGCGGAAATCTGAGCCAGCGAGATGAGCCCCTTGACGTCATCGACCAGGACGTATTTCCCCGTCTTGTTCTTTTCGCGAATGGGAATTTGCCGAAGCGTGTCGGGCGTGCCGACCGCGGGGTGTTTTTGGTAAAAACATTCCTGCTCACGTCCTTCAGGACAGCGGACAAGTACCAGCGGCCGGTCGGCGAGGTGCGGCAAGATCCAGTCGGCGATCGATTGATAGTAAGTTGCCAGCTCAAGTTTGGTGATGCCTTGTTCGGCGTAGAGGAGCTTATCCGGACTGGTGAGACGTACGTCGCCGAACGTTTCGGCTTTTGGATCATGTTCGGCGGTAGACTTGGTGCGCGGCGTCGGCTTCCCTTTGACCTTCGCGAGGGGAATCGCCTTTTCCTGCGTCACATCTGTCGCCGGCTTGTCCTCACGTAGCCCCTGAAACGCGGCGTGGCGCAAGATTCCTTCGCGGGTCCGGGAGCCGAAGGCGATCTGCGCGACGAGGGCGGGCTCAAGCCAGTGGGTTTTCGCCGCCCGCTTTTGGTTGATAAACGGCGACTCGTCCTGCTCGAGTTTTTGGAATCGCTTCTGTAAATCGGCGAGCGCGGCGTCGTCGAATCCGGTGCCGACCTTGCCGGCGTAAACCAGTTCGCCGGCGTCGTTGTGATAGCCGACCAGGATCGCGCCGAACCCGCCGCGGGAACCGCTGGGCTCCGTGTAGCCGCCGATGACGAATTCCTCGTTCTTGCCGCACTTCACTTTTAGCCAATCATAGCCGCGGCCCGGGCGATAGGGGCCATCGCGGCGTTTGCAAATGATGCCTTCCAGGTGCATCTGACAGCCCTGCTTCAAAAACTCGGCGCCATGCCCCTCCACGTGTTCGGAGTAGCGAATCTTCGCTAAATCGGCCTCGGCGAGCAACTTGGCCAAGAGTTGCTTGCGCACTTCGAGCGGCTGGGACGTGAGATCGTGGCCGTTGAGGTGCAACAAGTCGAATGCGTAGTAAACGAGTTCGTCAGACGCGCTGTCCCGGAAGGCGTTTTGCAGGGTCTGAAAATCGGTTCCCCCTTCTGCGGTGAGCGCGACGACTTCGCCATCGAGGATTGCGTTCGTTGCCGGCAGGTTCTTGGCCGCGGCTGCCAGAGCGGGGAGACGCTTCGTCCAGTCGTTGTGATTGCGCGTGACGAAGCGGACGACGCCGTCGCTCCAGTGGCAGATCATGCGATAGCCGTCGTACTTGATCTCGTGCAGCCATTCGTCCCCTGGGGGAACCTGTTTCACGAGGGACGCCAGCTGGACAACGATTTTTCGGGGCATTTTGGACTTGCCCGTTGTTGGTTTCGCATCGGCGTCTGCAGCGATCTCGTCGAGGTTGCGATTCGTGGCAACGCTGAGGGGGGCATCCTCGACGATGTTTGCCTTGGCGCCGATCTTGGCCCATTCGTCGCGTTCCTTGAAGAGGAGCCACTGCCGCTCGTCGCGTTTGCCGCCGCCGGCGCGGACCAACATCCAGCGTCCCTGAAGCTTTTCGCCGTGCAGAATAAATTTAAGTCGGCCGGCTTTGTAGTCTTTTTCCGGATCGCCGACCGGCTCCCATTCGCCGCGATCCCAGAGCATCACCGTGCCGCCGCCATACTCGCCCTGGGGAATAATGCCTTCGAACGAGCCGTAGGCGACTGGGTGGTCTTCGACGTGCATTGCCAGGCGTTTGACCTTCGGATCGAGGCTTGGTCCCTTGGGGACGGCCCAGCTTTTGAGTACGCCGTCCAGTTCCAGACGGAAGTCGAAATGGAGGTGACTCGCCTGATGCTTTTGGATGACGAAAGATCGGCCCTTTTTGCCCGCTAGCTTGCCGGCGGGTTCGGGGGTTTTCGCGAATCGACGTTTTCGTTTGTACTCGACGAGGCTCATGAGGCACCTGAGACCGCCTGCCGATTGCTCAGCATTCGGAACGCGGCTTCTTCTTTCAAGGGACGAAGACGACCTTTGAAGCCGTCCTTATTGTCCCGGAATTTTGATACGCGGACGAGGCGTTTGTCATCAAACCCCGCGTCAAACTCGCCGACGCTCCGGCCGGCGAGTGCCCCATATTTGCAGCTGCGAGCGCCGCATTCGAGTTGGACATTTCGCAGCAGGAGATGAGCGTCTTTTTGCCGAAGTAACTGCATCCACACGACAGGAGTGTTCAAGCAAACCATGTACCAAGGAAAACGGCGATCCGCGCAAGGCGGCGCCCGAGTTCGGTCAGAGCCGATTCGGGCGCCGCTTGGAATTCGGCAATGAGCTGGAAATCAAGGCAGAGACACGAGTTTCTGATCGATCAAGCCCTTGAGATATGAATCCTTGAAATCGTGCACGTCGAAGAGGCCGGTTGCCGTCGTTCGGACTTCGATGAGCGTGCCGACGCGTTCCGCCGTTCCGAAGCCGATCTGCCCCAATTGGTTAATCTGCTGAATGAGCGGATTCACGATGCCTTCCAGACCGGGAGGAGTGATGCGAATGGATCCGATGAGCGGAATACCCGTAATGACTCGCGGCTTTCTGAGTTCTTCGAGCGGTTCCTTGAGCGACTTCGTGGCGAAATCCGCGATGCCTCGTAAATCCCAGCAAATCGTGACGACGTCGACGCCATTCGGCCCCCTGGCCTCGACCGTGTACAACTTCATTCTCGGCGCCTTCTGGTTGACGAGTTGTCCGAGGCTGCTTTTGAAATCCGCTTTGAAGTTCGGAGACTGGGGAAGCTTAAAATTGCTAATCCCCACGATCGCGCGCTGGGCATCGCTGACGGCTCCCGGGATGTTGCCGTTCAGGGCCTTGTTAAACGCACTCACCACTCCCCGATAGGCGCCGTTAAAGGTTGCGTAGGAATTGAGGTAGAGTTCGCCGAATACGGTTGCCGGCGCCCCGTATTCCGTTCGAAGGGCGTAGTGAGGAGCGCCGAAGGTGGCCAGCAGATGTTCCTTTTGCGGATCGAAGTAGTTCGTTTCGCGAAGCAGCCGATAGGTCAAGTAACCCGACAAGGCGCCGCCGAGACTATGGCCCGCCACGGCGATCGTCTTTCTTTCGGCCTGATGTTCTCTCAGTTCCTTGAGAACGGTGGGCCAAATGCTATCGACGCCGAGTTGCCAACCGTTGTGCACGATGAGACCGGGATAAGCGGGCCGCACGACGGGCATGCCGTTGAACAAGCAATCGAGCTGCACGATCCCCCAATCGATTTTTGCCACGTTGCTTCCGTCCGGCGCCTTCGATTCATAGAAGGGGACGCCGTTGAGTCGCCAGTTGGTTTCGCCTTCGGTGCCGCGAATGGCGACGACGACGTTATCGTTATCGGAGGCGACGAGGAACGAGAGTTCGCGCGGGCCGAACTTGCGGTAGAAGCTGATTTTCGCATTGGCGCCCAGGCCGAGCTTCTTCGTCGCGTCATTGTAATTGGACGGCAGCGAGTAGAATCCTGGCGCGTCGCTCGAGCTGGACTTGACCGAGTTCACCGTTGCCAGTGCCGCCTGCGACGCTCGCGAGAAGACCGTCGTCGCAGCGGGGTTCGGCGCGGCTGGCGACTTCCAGATCTCGAATGCTTGTCCCACTTTTCCTGCGTAGACGGCGAACTCACCCGTTGCCAGCACCATCGCGTAGAAGTTGTTTTGCACCTTCGGCATCGCGGCCACAGCGGGCTTTGCTCCGGTTTCCCAAATCGGCCCCAATCGGCTTTGATAAGCCGCATCCACGTAGTGATACAGGACGAGATTGCCGTCAGGCTGCATGAGCATTTGACAGAAGCCCTTCGTCGCTCTCCCTTTCGTTCCATTGCTCCAGACGACCTTGGCCCCCTCCAGCACGACGAGTTCTCCATCTCCTTTCAGCAGAACCTTGAACCGTCGGTCCTCCGATTCGATCGATTCGTTCTGATGCAGCCATTCATGGGTATTTAGCAATTTCCGGAAATTCGCTACTGGCGCCGGATTCCCGGCGGTTTGTCCCACCGGCGTCACCTTGAATCCAGGTTTGTCCCACTTCGCGGCCCAGGGGGTCGGCCCGATCCCCTGAGCATCCGCAAGCAGTTGCGTCAAATCGGGCGGGACGGGCTGCAAGACCCAAAGTTGTTGGTTCTTGTTGTGCAGATAAACGTACAGGTAGCGAAACTTCCCCTCCTTTTTCGTGTCGTAGATGTACACGGGATTGTCGTTGATCGGCTTGGCGTCGCGTAGGTACGAACCGTTAAAATTGGGGTCTTGAGGATAGAAGACGGTCAACGCGTTCACCCCGGCGGTCTGTGCCTGAACGGCGATGGGGGCGAACAGCAACCAGGCCGACAGGGCCTGAAATCGCCAATTCCAGAGGCGCGAAACAAAAGTGCTCATCCGTATCTCCTGGTGCTCGGGACATTCCTCACGAATCGCCCGGAGTCATCCAGGAAATTCGAGGAAGCGACCAGAATACGGATGGCGCTGCGGGATTCTTTCAGAAAAATCGCGGAAACGAGTCGAACAGCCTCCCCTTCGGAACCTGCCGATCACGGGAAGCTCTTCCTCGGAGCATTTTCCGCAGGCGTAAGCGGAATCGACCGCGCAACGCGGAATCCGCTGTCGTTGCTCCGGTACGTCGGTACGTAGTCGTCGCGATGGGCGCAGCGCACGTCCGACGCGAGAAATATAAACGAAGCTCCGCGCATGATCCGACTCGCCGTACTCACGATCGCCAGTTTGTCCTCCACGTCCTCGCTGACCTTGCTGCCAGCGGGATAAGGCTTGTAGCTCTCCTGACACCAATTAAGCACATTTCCCTGGATGTCGAAAAGCCCGAAGTCATTCGGTTTCAAGGCGCCGACGGGCCAAATCATCTCCTTCGCATTGGAGTGGTGCCAGGAGTATTGCCCCAGGAGTTCGGGCGAATCCCCGAAGAAGCCAGCGGTGCTCGCGCCGGCTCGGATCGCGTACTCCATCTCCGCTTCCGTTGGCAACCGATACCCGCTCAAACTCAGATAGTTGGCTCTTAATCGGATTTCATTACCATTCACTTCGTAACACCATTGTTTCTCGTCGATGCCCTCTTTTTCGCTGAGCCAGTTGCAGTACTTCGCGGCCCGATACCAGTCGATACCGACGACGGGCAGGTTCGGCGTCCTGGTAAAGTCGGCCGCCAGCTTGTAGGCTTTGTCGTACCTGCGATATTCTTCAACCGTCACCGATTTGGCGGCGAGGGCGTAGGTTCGGCTAATTCGCTTCTTGTGTTGCCGTTCGTCGTCCCCACCGTCTTCAGTCGACGGCGATCCCATCATGAACTCCACCGGTCCAGGGATCACGACCATCGTCTGGCCCTGGCAGTTCACATACCATTGAGGCGGCGACTTCGCCTGCTGCTGCCGAACGCTTTCGAGCGACGCCTCCCTTTTTTCCCGATCATTGGCCCAGCCGTCATTCATCTTTTTCAGCCAGGCATCCTGCTTCCACGTTCGCAGCAACCACTCCGCCGCCCCATGTAGGCCCGCGTCGGCCTCATGGCGATAAATCTCCTGAAGCTTTGGGAGTAAAACCTTCTGCATCTCAGGCAGATGTTCCTGTTTGCGGGAACCTCCCAGGCTGAGAAGCAAGGCGCGCCGAATCGAGACGTCGGGCTCCTCCTCCAGATGCTGCATCAGTGCCTGGGCATTCGTCCCCGTCAGGGACAATCGATGGATCAAATGGCTTCGGACTCCCGGATTGGCGCTGTGCCTCAGCAGCGGCCAAACCTGTTCTGGACGGTTCAATTGAAGCAAGACGACGGCGGCGGCCGCCTGCTGCTTCGCCTGTTTTTCCCTGGAATCCTTACTGGCATCCGCACGAGGTTTTTGCGTGAGCGCTTCGGTCAGGAAGGGGAGGGCTTGATCGGCTCGGTTGAGCAACGGGGGCAGAATCTTGGCAAACTGCTTATCGTCGGCGTCCAACAACAGGCTCGTTAGAATTTGCGGGTTGTCGCCGGCGTAGTCGCTCAAGATCTCGGTTGCCAAGGAACGCTCGACCTCAAGGCGCGCGGGATCTCGAAAGATTGCGGCAAGCTGCGGATTCAACTGGGTCCGTACGGGACGCAACGCTTCCATCCAGATTGCCAGATGGAGCGCCGGCACATTTACCAGATCATTTCCGACGCCTGCTTGAGCTGACGCCCATTTCTCGCTTTCCGGATCGATTGCCGCCAACATCGCCGCGGCACGTAGCCGTTGCGACTCTTTGCCCTTCTCCGGCGCCTGCACGACCTGCCAAAGTTTGTCTCGCAGCGATTCGCCGTGCGCGGACAGCGAGTTTCGAATGATCGGCACTTCGTGTGGTTCGGCGGCGAGCAAGCGCCTGAACAAAAACTCGACCTGGCCGACATCCACGCGTAAAAGGGCGAGGCTGGCGTGAAGTTTCTGGCGGGAGGAATCGGGCCCTTTCTCGAGCTCCTCGCGCAGCAATGGGTCCGCCCAATGTCGATACTCCGCCAACTCCTCGATGACTTTGGGCGCCTGCGTCGTTTCCGCATCGAGGAGGCGTTGTACGAGCCCGGTCGCCTGAGACGATCTCCGCGTTTCGTCAACGCGGTCCCGAATCGCCAGGCCTGCGAAGGCGGCCACGGCGAGAATCAGGCCAATCACGGCGCCTCTTGACGTGTGATATCTCCCGGCCTTCGCCATCATTTTTCGCTGCGGCGCACTCCAGCGATTCTTGGAGGTCAGAGCGTTGATTTGCAGCCAGTGCCAAAACGAAGGAAGTTGTCGATTCTCGGGCCGGGAATTCCAGACGGCCGCGCGATCTGCCAACAATAGGTCGGTTCGGCCTCGTCGTGTTTCTTTTTGCTTGCGCGTCAGCCAGTCGCGCAGCGAGGGGACCAAGTAGTCGTGAGTGAGCTGATAGTAGCGATCGACGAGCGCGGGACTCTCGGCGCCGTCAACGGTCTCTTCCCCTTCCGTCGGAGTGATGAGCCGAAGTTCTCGATCGAGGAGGTGAACGAGATCGATAAAGTCCCTGGGCCGACCTTCATAGCCCGAAGCATCGAGTAACTCGCGCCGGGAGCGCCTGCGGCCTTTGATGTCGGCTCCCGCTTCGGGCAACAGAGCGCTCAGCACTCCTTGGGCTGCTTTTTGGTGGCGCCGATGGCGTGCGTTGGTAGCGGAGAACGCCTCGTCGAGAAACGCGACGCCGACCCCCTCGGCGCCCCCCACGTCCTGAAGCGTGGCGGGCGTCCAGGGTTTGCCTTTGACCATTTCCGCGAACAGGGCCAATCGCACGGAGATGACTTTGCCCTCCTGAGCCAGGCCCGCGATCGCTCGATCGAGAAATGCCTCTTGATCACTTGTGAGTTGGCCGAGATTTTCGGGGAGGCGACCGTAGGCCCTGCCAAACGCCGAGAGTACCTTGCGAGCGTGCAGCAGATCGAAGAGATCGACCGCGGCAAAGTTGTCCCCCTCGACGAGTCGAGTTTCCAGAGCGTGCATGAACCGGGTTGCTGCCATCAAGAAATCGTCGCGCACCAACAAGAGACACTGGACTCTGCCCCCGTCGCATTGCCGGAGCGTCTGGATGAGTTCCGCGTTTTCCCGATTGTTGCTGCCGTGAAGCCATTGCTCGAACTGATCCAGGACGATCACGACCTTTTTTCGCAAACTTTGATCGCGGCGAATCTGAGCCAGCGCCTCGCGCAAACCTGGCTTCTCCAAGCCGGGGCCCGCCTTGCGGAGCCCTTGCATCAACCGGGATTCCGTGTCGCCCGGCGTCGCTTCCACGTAGATCGCGTGCACTTGGTCCGTTAGCCGAGGTAGAAGCCCCGCCTTGATGAGCGACGACTTGCCGCACCCGGAGGGGCCATAGATGAGGCCGACGCGAAAGGTCTTGTCGGCATCGATTTCCTCGATTCGGTTTTTCCAGAAGCGCAGCGATTCGGGCAAGCCGGCGCGGTCGCATGGGCCGGGGAGCAATTCCAAAAAGAAATCGGTATCGTTGGCATCGAAGGATCGCAGGCCCTTGGGAATAACTGCGGTCGAGGCGCATCCTTTGTCGCCGACAGGTTTCGGCTCGAGCCAGTGCTTCAAGTCGGCGGCGAGATCCTGCCCGCAAGCGTAGCGGTCGCTCGCTCTTTTGGCGAGCGTCCTCAGGACGATTCGTTCGAGTTCCTGGGGAACTGCCGGATCGAGCTGTCGAGGAGGACGAGGTTCCGTGGCGGTAATCTGAATCAGCAGCTTCAGGATCGTGTCGCCGACGAACGGTCGGTGGCCGGTGAGCAATTCGTAGAACACCACGCCCAGACTAAAAAGATCGGATCGGCCATCCGCCAAATGCCCTTCCCCGTTGGCCTGCTCCGGACTCATGTAGGCAGGAGTCCCCGTGATGCCGATCTCCTTGCCAAAATCCTCCTCGTTGAGCGCCAGACCAAAATCGACCAGGAAGGGCTTGTGGTCGGCGTCGAGCAAAATGTTCTCGGGCTTCACGTCCCGGTGGACGAGGCGATGTTGATGGGCGAAGGCGAGCGCCTCCGCCATGCGCGCGACGATCAGCGCCGACTCGCGAATGGCGGGGCGATCGGCCTGAATTCGCTCGGCGAGGTTGCAGCCTTCGATGAATTTCGAAACCACGAACGGCAAGCCGTCCTCCGAACGACCGACGTCGTACACCGGAACGATATGCGGATGGTCCAGCTTGGCGAGGATTCGCGCTTCCACGAGATAGGCGTCGAAGTCTTTTCGGCTGCGGATGCGACGGGCTTGCGGAACCTTGACGGCAACGCGCCGCTTGAGTTCGTCGTCATGGGCCAGGTAGACGACGCCGAACCCGCCTTCGCCGAAGATCTTCGCCACGCGGTATCGGCCGATCGCCGTAGGGGCCTCTCTCAACGCGAACGGCGCTGCCAGGCGGTTCAAGGGGCCTGGCGTCGCAATCGGTCCCCTATTCTCGGGCGTTGAACCGGCCTGAGAGCTTCCGTCGTCCCGCTGCGATCGAATCGACTCTCCGCACTCGGGGCATCGAACGAATTGGCCGATCCACTCCTCGTTGAGATGCAACGTGACCGAACAGACAGAGCAGGCGATCCGAACGGGCATGGCGAGAACTTCCCCGGCAGGGACTTGATCCGAATCTGATGGTAGCACGTTCTTCCCGCACTTTCTACAAGTCCGTAGACGACGCATGAGCCGTAACGCTTCGAACCTGGAATCTGTATTTTGACAGGAACCGCGTCATCCGCCCCAGGGACAAAAAGGTCCGATGCCCGAACACTCCTCCTCATCGTCCAGCGATTCAACGCCCGCATCGTTGCTGGAGCGATTGCGTCACGAGGGGGAGGCGGAAGCCTGGTCGCGGTTCGTTCGGCTTTATACGCCGTTACTCTTTTACTGGGCGCAACAAGCTAATTTGACGGAACACGATGCCGCCGACCTCGTTCAGGATGTGTTCGCGTCGCTGCTGGAGAGGCTCCCCGCCTTCACCTATCGCAAGGATGGAAGTTTTCGCAGTTGGCTGCGAACGGTTACCCTCAACAAGCTGCGCGACAGCCAACGCCGGCAATCAAAGTCCCCGAAGACCGGCCTGGTCAAATTGCCCGAGCAGTCTCTTCCGGATCACGTCGAGGCCTTCTGGGAAGGACAGTATCGCAGCGAATTGATCCGCCGCGCTCTGGAGTTGATGAAGACCGATTTCGCGGAAACCACCTGGAAGGCTTGTTGGGAATGCGTTGTCCGCGAACGGCCGATTGTCGACGTCGCGGCCGAGCTGGGCGTCAGCACGAACGCCGTCTACATCTCCAAGTTTCGCGTGCTTCAGCGGCTCCGGCACGAACTTGACGGTCTGCTCGATTGATTCATTCCGTCCCGATTTCTGAAAGATTGCATCGCTCTCGTCCGTATTCGTTGGAGGCACGCGCGGGTTTGGGCGAATCGACAATGGATTGGGTAACCGTCTTCTCTGCGAAAGGGATATCGTGAAACTTCTCGTATGCCCGACGCTCGCCGAACTGAAGCAGGCCTTTGCGGTCGTCGGACGCGACCCATTGGCCGACGCCGCGGAGGAACACCTTCTTGGCTGCGACGCCTGCATCGCCGTCATCCGGGAACTGAGCGAGCGCGAGGAGTTGTCGAACGTCTCCGCACCGCTCAGCCGACGGTCTGAAAGTCTCGAAACTGCCAAGAATGAAGTCCTCGACAGACTCGTCGAGACGCTCCTCGCCATGCGATCGAGTTCGGCCGTGGAATCTGCCGAGGAGGAGATACTCCATCAGGCATTTTTAGCGCCGCCGGAACGTCCCGAGGAACTGGGGCGAATCGCTCGCTATCGCGTCTTGCGACTGCTCGGCGCCGGCGGCATGGGCATCGTGTACGAGGCGGAGGATTTGGATCTGGGAAGACGAGTGGCTCTCAAGATCATGAAACCTCGCCTGAGCGCCGACGCGGTCGGTCGGCAGCGGTTTTTGCGCGAGGCGCGTTTGGCGGCCGCCATCGAGCACGATCATATCGTGACGATTCATCAAGTGGGCGAAGCGGATGGGGTTCTCTACTTGTCCATGCAACTTTTGCAAGGAATCAGCCTCAAAGCGCATCTCAAGCGAACGGGCGCGTTGAGCGTGCCGGAAATCCTTCAAGTCGGCCGACAGATCGCGCTGGGACTTTCCGCCGCCCACGCGAAAGGACTCATTCATCGCGACATCAAGCCGGGAAACATCTGGCTCGAGAAAAAGAGGGATGAGGCAGAAACGAAACCGGTGAAAGCCGAGGAGTCTGAATCTTCCGCAGTCTTTCGCGTAAAGATTCTCGATTTCGGCTTGGCCCGCGCCGAGGCCGGCGAGCGCCTTACCGGCTCCGGCATGATCGTCGGGACGCCCGGATTCATGGCTCCCGAGCAAATGGACGGCAAGGCCGTCGATGCGCGCTGCGATCTTTTTAGTCTGGGCTGCGTCTTGTACTGCGCATCGGTCGGCTGCAAACCCTTCAAGGGGAAAGGCGTGCTCGAGATCATGCATTCGATGGCGACGGTTCCTATCGAACCGATCGTGCTTCGCCCCGATTTGCCGCGCTCCCTTTCCGCGCTGATACAGAAGCTCCTGGAGCTCGATCCCTCGAATCGGCCGCAGTCCGCCCGCGAAGTTTGTGACGTACTGGCAACGCTCGAGCGCCGAACAGGCGCCGTTCCTCGCAGCAAGACCAAGTTTCGCGTTTGGCTTTTGGTGGGATTCGGATTGTTGGGGCTGCTGGTCTGGCAGGTCGCGACTTACCTTCGGCAACAATAAAATTGACGTCTTGAGTCGTCCAACGAATCTCGACGTAACTCGACACGGTCTTTGCAGCGGAAGCGAACCTCGGCTCCAAATTAAGGCGGCGAACCTTTTATGATCCCGCAAAACTTTCTCCCCGATCTCGTCGGTTCCATGTCGGAGGGGGCCGCGGGGAATCCTACCGTCGCCATGATGGAGGCGGGGTTTGCCGACCGTGGCTTGCACCTGCGCTACATTAATATGGAGGTGACGTCCGCGAATCTCGGGACGGCGGTGCGCGGCGCCCTGGCGCTGGGCTTTCGTGGGTTCAATTGCAGTCTGCCGCACAAGGTCGCCGTCATCGAGCACCTCGATCGCCTGGGCGAGTCGGCCGAGATCATGGGGGCGGTCAATTGCGTCGTCGTCAAGGATGGCCAACTCATCGGTGAGAACACCGACGGTAAAGGCTTCCTCAAATCGCTCGGCGCCGTCTGCGATCCGAAGGGGAAATCCGTGGTCCTCTTCGGCGCCGGCGGGGCGGCTCGAGCCATTGCCGTAGAACTCGGGCTCGCCGGCATTGCGAAAATTACCGTCATCAATCGTTCCGCCGCCCGGGGATCGGAACTCGTCGACCTCTTGCGGCAGAAGCTGAAACTCGATGCGACGTTCGTGCTCGGGGAAGGGGATTACAAGATTCCCGCAGGAACGGACGTTGTTATCAACGCCACTTCGATCGGTCTTTACAATCCCGAGGCCCGACTGAACCTCGAGGTTTCGTCTCTCGCTTCTAATATGGTCGTGGCGGATGTCATCGGCAATCCGCCACGAACTCGGCTGATCCGCGAAGCGAATTCGCAGGGCTGCACTGCACTCGATGGACTCGGCATGCTCGTCAACCAGGGGATCATCGCCGTGCGTTACTGGACCGGCATCGATCTGGACGAAAAGGTCATGCGCGACGCCCTGGAAAAAGCGCTTGGCCTATGACGATCACTCGATCGCCGCCTGCACGACGTTGCCAATTCTGTGGAGCAACAGGCCCCCGTCCTGGATCCACGGTCGGGTGGTAAGAATCACGCACAACGTTTCGCGTTGCGGATCGGCCCAGGCCACGGTCCCGGTGGCGCCGCAGTGGCCGAAAGTTCGCTCCGCCGACAGATCGCTGAAAGAATTCCAAGCCGTCGACGTCCGCAACCCCCAACCCAATCCCCAGGGATGCGCGAGATGCGTATTCTGATTCGCGATCATGGCCTCCACGGTGACGGGGCTCAGAATCCGTTTGCCGTCGTAGACTCCGCCGTTGAGGAACATTTGCAGCACGATGCCGAGGTCCTCCGCCGTGCTGTGCATGCCGCCCCACGGATGCCCGAGATTTCGCAAGTAGAGACTGTTCACCCCGTAGCGAGCGAGGTCTTTTTCGGATTCGGCGTAAGAATCCCCCTGTACGCGGGCAGTGTCGGCCAGGGCCCGTGGGCCGAGACCCAGGCTGCTTCGCTTCATCTTCAGGGGCTCGAATAATTCCTGCTGTTCGAACTGGGCCAACGGCATTTTCGTGATTCTTTCCACAATTTCCGCCGCCAGCAGGGTGCCCATGCTGGCGTAGCTGAACGAGGCGCCCGGCTCAAATAGCAGGGGCGTGGTCATGGCGCCCTGGACGAAGTCGGCGAGCGGTGCGTTCGCTTCACGCAGCTTGAGATTCTCCGGCAGCATGTCCGGCAACCCGGAGGTGTGCGTCAGCAAGTGCTGGACCCGCACCTTCTCTCGACCGGGTCCCTGGAATTCCGGCAAGTGTTTTTGCACCAAATCGTTGAGCGAAACCTGGCCTCGCTCCACCAGCAGCATCAACATGAGGACGGTAACGGGCTTGGAGATCGAAGCGACGATGTACACCGTCTCGGGCCCGGCTTTTGGGCTGGCGGTATCCGGAGCGAGCGAGCCCCAACCGCCGCGCAAGACAACGACGCCGCGCCGGGCCACGAGGACCGAGGCCGCGGTCACGCGTCCGCTCTGGGTTTCCTCCGTCAGAATTTGATTCACTCGTTCCAGGCGGGATTCTGACATGCCCGCCTGCTCCGCCTTGCCGAATTGAAGGACGCGGTCTTCTGCCATGGGGTGAACTCTTTCTGAAGTCGGGTGCATACGATTCGGGGTTGCGAATCGAGTTTCGCTCACTCGATTCGGGGGGCAAGGTCGCCTGAATCTTTAAGATAAGCAAAAGGACACGCCCGAGTGACTTCGTCGCGAAAGAAACCAGGGAGAACTTTCATGCGCCTCGCATTGGTTATCGTCCTCGCTTTTCTCGGAGGCTCCAAGATCGGCGCCCAGGCGCCGGATCCCAAGACGGTCTCGCCGGCCAAGTTCGAACTCCGCGAAAGCCGTGGCCATAAGGCGGCGATGCGCGACGGCGTCAAGCTTTCGGTCGATGTCTATCGGCCCGACACGGCAGGTCGACATCCCGCCATCTTGATTCACACGCCTTACAACAACAACGCCTCAAGCTGGACCGAGCGAGCGCGCGGTTTCGCGCGGCGTGGCTACGTCGTCGCGATCTCCGATTGCCGAGGCCGATTCGATTCGGAAGGCGAGTGGGATCCGTTCGGCGCCAAACACAAACACGACGGGTACGATCTGGTCGAATGGCTCGCCAAGGAACCTTGGTGCGACGGCAACGTCGGCATGATGGGGCAATCGTACATGGGCTGGACGCAATGGTGGACGGCAACCCAGGCGCCGCCGTCGCTGAAGGCGATTGTGCCGGAGGTCGCTCCGCCCGATCAGCTCTACAACGGCCCGTATCAGAACGGCATTCTCGTCTGCTGGATGATGGACTGGGCGGCGGCGCATGCCGGGCGAACCACGCAAATCGCACGCCCTGGGGCCTACGGCGGCTTCGTTGCTACCCGAAACAAAGATTTTCTCGAACTCCCCTATCTCAAGCTTTGCGAGCGGCGCGGCGCCCTCGACGCCCCCTGGTTCGAAACTTGGATTCGCGACAACCTCGACTCCTCGGCCTACTGGCGCGGCATCGCCTACCAGACGCCGGAAAGTTACGCACGCGTCAAAGTCCCCTCCCTCAACATCAGCGGTTGGTTCGACGCCAATTATCCCGGCACACCCATGAATACCACGGCTCTCAAGAAATTCGGAGCTACGCCCGAGGCGCGCAAGCCGCATATGGTACTCGGCCCGTGGATGCACAGTTGGAACACCACAAGCAAACTCGCGGGCATCGATTTCGGCCCCGACGCCATCATCGACTGGGACGGCTACGTTTGCCGATGGTTCGATCGGTACTTGAAGGGCGAGAAGAACGGGGTCGAGAACGACCCGCCGGTCCACGTCTTCGTGATGGGCCGCAATCGTTGGTATGCGGAAAAGGACTGGCCGCTGCCGCAGACGCGCTGGACCAAGTACTACCTGCACAGCGACGGCAAGGCGAACTCCCTCGAGGGGGACGGCGTTCTCAGCACTGTGGCTCCCGGTAAGGAGCCGGCCGACGTCTACACGCACAACCCCGCCGACCCGGTGCCCGACACGTTTACGAATGGGCACATCGACGGCCCTGTCGATACGCGAAAGGGCGCGATCCGCAAGGACGTGCTGGTGTACTCCACGCCGCCGCTGGAGGAGGACGTCGAAGTGACGGGGCCGATCGTGGCGAAGCTGTTCGCAGCGACCTCGGCCCGCGATACGGATTGGATGATGCGTCTCATCGAGGTTTATCCCGACGGCCGCTGCACGCTGTTGTGCGACGGCGTCATGCGGGCGCGCTGTCGCGATCCCAAGAATCATGGCGCCTTCTCCGCCGCCCAGCTGAGCGAGATCGAGCCCGATCGGGTATATGAATACTCGCTCGCCTTTTGGCGGGGCACCGGCAATGTCTTTCGCAAGGGCCATCGCATCCGCATCGAGGTGTCGAGCAGCTACTTTCCGTACTACCTCCCCAATCCGGGGACGGGCGAGGACAACGTCGGCCTGCAGACGCGACGCGTCATCGCCCAACAACGCGTGCTGCACGATTCCCAGCATCCCTCGCATGTCGTGCTGCCCATTATCCCTACCCGGTAAGCTCACTTGTTGCCGGCGCATCCGGCCTTTCTACTCACCGTCCGTCGAACCCTCTTATATCCCGCACTGGAGTCGCAAGTGCTCACCAAGAATTTCGCCAAGATGCTCCTCCTTCTCGCCACGCCGACGCTGGTGTCGGCCGAGGATTTGACCTTCGTCAGCCGCATCCAGGTTCAAAAGCAATCCGACGCATCGTTTGAATCGCGTGCGAAGCAAACAACGTGGAAGGCGGAGCGGACCGCGTTGATCGTCTGCGACGTCTGGGATTATCACCATTGTCTGAACGCGGTACGCCGGCTCGAAGAGTTTGCTCCCCGGATGAACCAACTCGTGAAACTCGCACGCAGCAAGGGCGTCACCATCATTCACGCTCCGAGCGATTGCATGGCCGCCTACCAGGACCATCCCGCCCGGAAACGAGCCCTGGGTTTGGCGGGGCCTGCGAAGCTTCCGGAAAGAATCAAAAGCTGGTGTTCTCGAATCCCGACGGAAGAGAAGGGAACGTATCCGATCGATCAATCCGATGGCGGGGAAGACGACGACCCCCTGGAGCATGCCGCGTGGGCTCAGAAGCTCAAGTCCCTGGGGCGAAATCCCGGAATGCCCTGGAAGGCGCAGTCCGCGCTCATTGAAATCGACGGCGCCGACGATTTCATCAGCGACCAGGGGGAAGAAGTCTGGAAGATCCTCGAATCGCGCGAGATCGACAACGTCCTGCTCGTCGGCGTTCACGTCAACATGTGCGTCCTCGGCCGTCCTTTTGGCTTGCGTCAAATGGTGCGGAACGGGAAAAATGCGGTCCTGGTTCGCGACATGACCGATGCCATGTACAATCCCGCACGCTGGCCTTTCGTCGATCATTTCACGGGAACTGACCTGGTGATCGGCCATATCGAGAAGTATGTCTGTCCGACGACGACCAGCGATCAGTTCCTCGGCGGCAAGCCATTTCGCTCGAAGTACGACACGCGTCCCGACAATCGGCCGTCGCTGCCGACCCCGGAGATGGGCGCCGATCTGTTGCGAAAGAGCTGGCAAGCGGTAGCGGTGCCGAACACGTGGAAGGCGCTTCGCGTCGAGTCGGCTCCGGTCGCGTGGTATCGCGCCAACGTTTGGGCGAACGAAATTTTTGCAAGCACGCCAATCACCTTGACCGTCGCCGGCCCCTCGAAACAAGTCTCCGCCTGGATGAACGGAAAATCTCTGTCGGGCGAAACCGCCGCCCATCAGACGATCTTCTCCATTCCGAAATCGATCGTGAATTCGGATGACGCAAATCTTTTGGTGATCCGCCTGGCGACCGGAGAGTTTTTGCCCGTGCCGACAATTGTCGGCAAAACTTCCTCGGCGCTGCAGGGACGTTGGGAGTTGCGTCTCGGCGACGATCCCGCATGGTCGAACATTCCCCTCCCCGCAAAGTTTGGAACGTCGCCGGACATAGTCATTGAGCCCTAGAGCGGCTTGCCGAAACGGTTGTGCACTCCAAACTACGGCATCGGCTCGTTTGGGTCGTCGCCCGTTTGCCGCTTTTGATGCTTCAGACTCTGTTTTCCTCCCATTTTCCGACTTTCGGAGAATCTGGCAAACCTGCGCAGGCTCTTCGCGGACGCTTCTTATTTCCGCTTGCTTTGTTTTCGCGAATGTGGTTTTCTGAGACCGTCACGAACAAACTACGCTCCCAAGAAAGAGACGGGAATGTCGGGCACGCCGATCGATAACCTGGCTGACGCGATTCGCAAGCATCCGCTCGTTCGCTTCATCGATCATTTCGCCCAGCAGTTCCCCGATGCGCAGCTCCATCTCAAGGATCTGGTCGTCGACGCTCTGGGCCCCAACCGCGAGATGGAAGTCTTCGGCAAGTCGGTCGTCAACTTCGGCTCCGATAGCTTTCTCGGCCTGGATCAAGATCCCCGCGTGCAAGAGGCGATTTGCCGAGGCGTCGCCAAGTGGGGCACGCACAACGGCGCCTCGCGCGCCTTCGCTTCCGTCCGCGCCAACGAGGTCGCCGAGGAAAAACTCGCCGCGTGGCTCGGAACCGACGAAGTGCTGATCTATCCGTCCGTCAGTCTCGCCAACCTCGGCGCGCTCCCCGGACTCGTGGCCAAAAAAGACCTGTTGGTGCTCGACGAACGAGCCCACAACTCGATGCATGAAGGCGCCAAGATCGCTCAATCCAACGGCGTGCGTCTGGAAACGTTCAGCCACGGCGATCCCGAACATCTCGAAAAGTTGCTCGCCGGCTCGAAGCCGTACCGCAGCGCGGTAGTCGCGATCGACGGGGTCTACAGTATGACCGGGGCCGTGCCTCCTTTGCAGCGGCTCAACGAAGTGTGTCTCCGGCACAACGCCGTCCTTTACGTCGACGACGCCCATGCCAGCGGGGTGATGGGCCAGCGAGGTCGGGGGACCGTCCTCGAGGCATTGGGGAGTTACGACAATGTCTTCGTCGTCGGGTCGCTTTCCAAGGGTTTCAGTTGCTTCGGCGCTTTCCTCGGCTGTCCGCGCGGCTTCAAGCATCTGCTCAAGATCCGCTCGAGTACGTTTATCTTCGGCGGGCCGGTGCCCCCGGCGTATCTCGAAGCGATCGGCGTCGTGTGCGACATCCTGATGTCGCCGGAGTACGCGTTGATCGAGGGGCGTCTCAAGCGGAACCTCCGGCAACTGGTCGAGGGCGCCCGCAGTCTCGACCTGGACGTGCTCGGCGGCGAGACTCCCATCCTGTCGATTCTGGTCGGCGATGAAGAAGCGACGCTGCAGGCGGGCAGGCTCTTGTTCGAGAGAGGGTACTACGTGCAATCGGTCCTGTTCCCGGCCGTCCCGTATCACGGCGGCGTGCTGAGGATCCAGGTCAACGCGAATCACACGACGCGCGCCGTCGAGGGCCTTTTGGGCGCCTTGAGGGAAGTGAAACGCGAGATCGAATTTCCGCGGCCCGCAGAGGTGCTTCGCCGGGCTGCGTGAGGATGGAGAAACCCGCAAGGGGGAACGAGGCGGCCGTCCGGAACAGGGCCGCCTCGTTCTATTTTTTCGCTAGAATTGCTCGAGAAAGCGCAAGTCGTTCGCCCAGAATTGCCGAATGTCGTCGATCGCGTAACGCAGCATCGTGATCCGCTGCGGCCCCATGCCGAATGCGAAACCGCTGAACTCGTCCGGATCGTAACCGCCGTTACGCATCACCGTCGGATGCACCATTCCCGCGCCCATGATTTCGAGCCAACCCGTCCCCTTGGTCAGCCGATCCGCGTTCGGGTCGTCGCTCGGCCAATCGATGTCGACCTCGATGCTCGGCTCCGTGAACGGAAAGTAGCTCGAACGAAAGCGGACTTGCCGCTCAGCGCCGAACAGTCGGCGGGCGAACGATGTGATCGTCCCCTTGAGGTCGGCCATCGTGACGTGATGGCCGACGACGAGCCCTTCGACTTGCTCGAACTGAATTTCGCTGCGGGTGGTGATTTGTTCGAAGCGGTAGCACATGCCGGGGAGGATGACGCGGATCGGCTCGGGATGGCATTGCCGCATGACGTGGATCTGGCCGGGCGACGTGTGCGTGCGCAGGATCACGCCGGGGACGGTGGTGTGAAAGGTGTCCCACATATCGCGGGCAGGATGGTGCGGCGGCATGTTGAGGAGTTCGAAGTTCGTCTCATCGTCCTCGACTTCTCGGCTGCGGTAGACCTGAAAGCCCATCTCGGCGAAGATGCTGGTGATGAGCCGCATCGTTTGCCCGGCGATGTGCAGCCGGCCGTGCGGGCTGCGTCGTCCCGGCAGCGTGACGTCAATGCGTTCCGAGGCAAGGCTGCGCAGCATTTCGTCGCGTTTGACCGCACCTGCTTTCGTTTCCTTTTCGCCGGCGAGTTTCTCCTTGAGGCGATTGACCGCTTGCCCGAAGGTCGGCCGTTCCGCGGGAGGGAGCTTGCCGACCTGTTTGAGCTGCTGCGTGATCAGGCCCTTATCGCCCAGGAATTTCGCGTTCCAGGCCAGAACGTCCGCATTGGCGGCACACGCGGCGAGTTCGCCGAGAGCCTGGGTTTCGAGCGACTGCAATTCATCGACGGCGGCCATGAGCGTTCCTTACTTCGTGAGCATCCACTAAACTGCAAAATCTATTCCGGAGCGGGTCGTTTGCGTTTGTTCTTCTTGGGCGGGTTGAAGTACTTCGACACAAGTTGCTCGCTCAATTCAAGCACCTCGGCAATTTCACGGATCGACAATCCGATGGCCGATAACTTCGGAATGGATTCGAGCTTGCCCTCAAGCTTGCCTTCTGACCTCCCGCGTTCGATGATGTCTTTGTAGTACTGCGTATGGGAAAGATCATCGAGATTGAGCATGATTTCGATCTCCTTGCGAGTCATTACGGGGAATTTCGCCGCCAACAACTTCTCGATTAATTCTATCGCATTTCGCTGTTCGCTTTGCTCGGGAATTTCCCGACGCGCACGCTCGGCCAAGGCGTGCGCCCGGGCCAGCGCCAAACGACTCTTCAGCGGCAGGAGCTTGAGCAATTCCAGGCCGAAGGAGCCGTCGCCCAATTCTGCCAACTCCGGCAAATAGACGCGCTGCACATGACGCGATTCGAGAAGCACCTCGAACGGTTCGGCCGTCGGTTCGTCGGCGTGCGATCCGAAGAGCACCACAACCTTCCAGCGCCTGAAGTTCTGGTGAGCCGAAGATACAGGAACGTCTTCGCAAACAGATCGAAGTAAAAACTCTCGCTACTGTAGAACTGGACTTCGACGATGTAGAGCGGATCGAGCTCGTCCGTCGGCACGAACACGCCGTCGAGCCGAGGGGCGGCGTCCTTGATCTCCTCGGCGCGAAATTCGTACCGCTGCGCCAGTTCGAGCGGCAGACCCTGGATCTCGAAAAACGCTTCCTTGAACGTCGCGAAGAACTGGTAAATCCAGCGGTCCGACTTCATCCTACGAAATCCGTTCGCTCAACTTGGCGTGGTTCGCCCGCGCCCAAGCCTCGGGCGTCTCATTGTCCTCCGGATCGTTCGCGAGAAACGGATTGAACCAGCTTTCCTTGAACTCGATACGGCGCTGATAGCGCATCGCCAAGTTGGCGGTGAAGGCGATGATCGCGTCGGCCATCGCCATCGTGCCGTCGCAGCGCGGGACCAACAGCCTACGGTCGGCCTCGGACGCTCCTTCGCGGTTGCGGATGCAGACGGCCATGTGCTCCATCTCTTCGCGGTATCCCCAGCTAATGCGGGGTCCGAGCGACTGGGCGCCGACCTCGACCGCCCGCGCCTCGTTTCGCGCATCCGGCGCCGGCGTCGAACCCGAGGCGACTTGCCCCCCGGCGGGCGCGCGCGCCACCGTCGTCTCCGTCGCCCGACCTGTTAGGTCGTACAGATACGCGCGCTGCTCCTCCTCGACAATCATCGTGCCGCGCGAACCCATGATGCATTCGCCGTACTTCTCGAAGCTGTTCGTCGAGACCGACGAGTAAGTCACCGTCACGATGTCATTGGCGTTGTAGGAAGTGCGATCGAAGTCGTAGAGCGCCCGCTGACGGTCGTAATTTTTGCCGGGATACTCGAAGGTCGTGTAAACGTGGTCTTCGATTTCGCGGTCGTCGGTGTAGAAGTTTTTGCCGCCGATGCCGGAGACGGCAATCGGATAGGTGTCCCCCTCTCGGCCCAGGGCTTGCTTGATGAAGATGGAGCACGCGTCGAGCTGATGCGAGCCCAACTCGGCCATCAGGCCGCCGCCGGTCTTGTCGAAGAGCCGCCAGCGGACCAGTTGCTCGACAGAATCCCAGCCGAAATCGCGGATGCGGGCGTTCAAGGCTTCGTAGTCTTCCGTCAGAATCTCCTTGCGCCAGCTATCGGAGCCGTAGCGTTTGTGCGGTTGCAGGACGCCGTTGATGACGTCGTCGACCATGCGCTGGGTCTGATTGCGGTGCCACAGCGCGCGGATGTGACGGACGTCGCCGAGCACGCCTTGCTTGATCATCTGCACGCAATGCTCGTAGAGCATCGAGTAATGGCGCTGATGTCCGACGGAGAGAAGCAGATTCCGGTCTCGAGCTTTGCGGATCATCTGCTTGCACTGACCGATGGTGCGGGCCATCAGTTTCTCGCAGAGAACGTGCTTGCCGGCGTCGAGGGCGGCCATGGTCGCGGCGTGGTGCTGGTAGAGCGGCAGCGCGATGATGACCATCTCGATGTCGGGGCGGGCGAGGAGTTCGCGGTAGTCCTCGATGATCGGGATCCGCGTGGCGGCGTCGCGGCCGTAATGGTAGCGGAGGCCGCGCCGCCGACTGGCGACGCCTTCGCCGTCGAAGATGCGCCGCTTGTTGTACGGCCTGATT
>JBBQPM010000019.1:0-56379 GCA_038217425.1 Gemmatales bacterium | reverse complement strand
AGGCATTGACCCGCAGCCAACGCGGACCAAAGAAGCCGCCACAGGAAAAACCAGTTTATGACAGGAAGCATAAACACTATTCAACCGCCCGACTGCTGAAGGACTTAGAACAAGAAAACTCATGTTGAAAGAGCTGGCCCTTTCAGGGCCGATCCAAGCATTACATCTTACCCAGGCCTCATGGCCTGGGCTATAAGAGTCGGCCCTTCAGGCCAAAATACAGCACGCCCCATTTAGAGCCACGAACCTCGACGCAGTCAAAATTCAGCCTCGCCGATTGTGAAAAGTGGCGCTGTCCGATTAAATACGCGGCTTCCAACGGCGCAGACTTCTGCAACGTCCCATTGCCGCGTCGCTGGCGCTCCGGCTCTGACACTTTCAGCGAACCAGAAGGCGCATGAGAAACCAGATGATTTGCAAGAAGACCACCACTCCCGCGCCGAGCCCGGCGACGATCCAGTCGCGTTTGCTCCAGCCGAAGGATCGTAATTTGCGCCACAGGGTCTCCATCGGATCCTGAATTGGCTGCGGCCGCGAGGGCGCCGTGTTCCCCGCGGGAAACGCCAGCGGGGTCGGCGCCGGTCGCTGCGGCGATTCGATGACCGAAGCGACCGGGAACGGCAATTCCGCAGGCCTGGGCGCGGGCTTGACTGGGCTCGCGGGCTCTGGCTTGAACACCGGCGCCGCCAACGGTACGGGCTCGGGTTTCGCCAGCGGCACAGGGTCCGCCGGCTTGGCTGCTTTCGCCGGAGGCAATTGGATCGTCTGCTGCCCCTCTTCCTCCGGATCCGCAGGCGCCATCTCCAGCCAGGTCATGTACGAACGCAGCGGCTTGGCGATTTTCGGCGTCTCCCGAGTTTTCTTGAGCGGCTTCAGATCCTTCAGCAGCTGCCCAGGCGTCGAATAACGCAGGGCCGGGTCTTTCGTCAGCAGCCGATCCACAATCCCGGATAATTCTTCGGAAACGCCGAACTCGGTGAGCAATTTCGGCTTTTCGCGGGCATGGCGTTCGATTTGCCGAAACAGGTTCGCATCCGCAAACGGAACGGAGCCGCTCAGCATCTCGAACATCACGCAGCCGAGGCTATAAAGATCCGAGCGAATGTCCGCCTGATGGGCGTTGCGCGCCTGCTCGGGCGACATGTAGTTCACCGTCCCCAATAGCGAACCTTCCTTGGTGAGATCGCCGCCGTCGTCTTCGTCGTCGAAGAGAGCGCGTCCCAACCCGATGTCCAGGATCTTGACAGTCGTCGCAAGGATCGAGTCGCCCGCAGTCTTCTCGGGCTGCGCAAGCATGAGGTTTGCCGGCTTGAGATCGCGATGCACGAAGTTCAGATCGTTGAGATACTCGAGCCCCTCGGCAATGTCGATCGCGATGTGGACCGCTTCCTCGGCGCTCAGCTTCTTGCGTTTCTCCAGGACGTCGTCGAGGGTATCGCCTTCGACGAGTTCCATGATGAGGTAGTGCATTTTCTCGGGGGTCGACCCGTGCTGAAAGGTGCGTACGAGATTGTCGTGATCGATCTTGGAGGCCATGCGCGTTTCTCGCAGGAATCGGGCCATCAATTTGGGATTTTGATTTTTGGAGGGGGGAAGAATCTTGACAGCAACGTTCTGACCGGAAGAAATATGCACCGCTCGGTAAACGCCGGCCATCCGGCCGTTGCCGATTCGGCCGATCAAGCGATAGTCGCTCACGGCGAGAAGATCGCCGTGCCCGCGCTGCAGCAGATCGAGTTGGAATGTAGTGGCGGGACTCTTACTGGGGAGCCAACGGCAAAACGCAGCGGCGTTTTCCACCTGCGGCCCGCCTTCGGCACGCCATTGAGTGCGCAAGCTGCGAATGGAATCGGGGGGCAAGATTTTGTGGCGAGCAAGCTGATTGCAAATACTTTCGATGGTCGCGTCCATGGGGAGTATTGTACCAATTCTTGGGCGATCCGCCGTTTACTCGTTTAGCGCTCGCATCGGTTCACGCGAGCGCTAAACGACGAAGTTACTTCGGCAGTTCTTTCACGTAGATATTCTTAAAGTACAGATTGTCCGCCTTGCCCTCCTGGTTCGGATGGAACTGCAACTCGATCGGTCCCGCCTCAGGCAGCGGCATTCCCTTCTCCCAGTAATTGGGGAGCGCGACGTTGTCGACGACCAGATGGCCGTTGAGCTTCACTGTGACGCGGTCCCCCTTCATTACGACGTGGAACGTGTTCCACTGCCCGGGGGGATTGTCGGCGTTCACGAGCGGGAGCTTGTCCTTTTCGTCCTTGTTGTTCCACAGTCCGCCGGAGCCCTTGTTCTTGGCGAACTCGAACGCCTTGTTGGTCAGACTGGCCGAGTCCCAGATCTGCAGTTGCGGGTTGCCCCGCAGGTAGATGCCGCTGTCGCCCTTGGGCTTGATCTTCCAGTCCAGGAGCATCTCGAAGTTCCCAAAATGTTTGACCGAAGCGAGGTTGACGCCTTTGCCGTCGTTCACCAAAGCGCCGTCTTCGACCTTCCAGTGTTCGCGCATCTTCTTGTCGGCATCGGCCTGCTTCACTTTCAGATCTTCCGGCGAGAGCTTGGCACGCTGTGAGATCGGAATGGCGCCTTGCCAGCCGTCGAGGGTCTTGCCGTCGAAGAGCGACGTGAACCCGGCGGGAACCTGAGCGGCAGCGAATGTCGGCAAGCAGGCAAGGCCCAAGAGGGCAAAGCGAAATTGAGCACGCATCGGAAACTCCATGGAAAGGGGGGGCGTACTCGGTCCATCTTACGCGGCGCGGGGAGCGATGCCAGCTATTTCCCCGCTCGCTTGAACGTCTGCTCTACCGGGCCGGCCCACTTCTGCTGCGCCGCCTTTGCGATCTGCTCCTGGAGCGTCAGAATCGCGGCCATGCTCTTGAAGTGCAGCGAAAACAGCTTCCGCTGCACTTCGCGATACTGGTCCAAGAACTTGTCGACCCATTTCCCCTTGATTCGGTAATCCCACTCCGTCGGCCGATCCACGAGCGGCGTCGGCAACAGGTAGGCTCTCAGCGAAATACCGGCGGGAAGTCCTCGTAGAGGCGGAAACTGCTGATTCTCCCCCTCTTCGAGAACATTGCGAATCGCCTGATGGCCTTCGCGGAAAATCTCGAGGATTTGCACGAAGATCTCCTCCGGCAATTCCTCCTGATTTTGCGAGAGAAACTCCAGCACGAACTGGATGTCGCCCTGTCGTTCACGCATTGTCTTCCACAGGGACTGTTCCACAAAGTGAAAGCGGTAACGCGTCCTGAGTTCCTGCGCCCAAGCGGGGTTCAGGTAAAGAGCCAACTCGAGATGCACGGTGTAGACGCGGGCGTCGTACTCCTTGAGCCAGGCCTGATCGCACTTCACCTCTTCGGAGACGCCGAACAGGAATTTCTTCGCGTCCTTCTTGGGATATTTCTGCCCGCGAAACTCAAACTTCTTTTTCTTCAGCTTGATCCGCTTGTTGGCGAGCGCCTCGAGAAACTCCTCTTCCAGTAGATGGCGCTGGAAACGCCGCGAAAATGCCGCCACTTCCGGCGCCGTCAATGCGCCGAGCGCCTTCATCAGCGCCTCGGGCCGATTGCGCGATTTCTCCGCCCGTTTCCAAATCAGGCCCATATCGAACTTTTCGATGCTGCGGTCGTCGTAAAGTCCCGCGTACTTCGCGTCGTATGCGTAGTCCGCGTACTCTTCGTTCAGGAATTCCTGGATCTTCTTGGGGTCGGCGAGTTCGAGCTTTTTCTTGTGTTGATAGACTTCGCGGTAGAACGTCTTGGAGACCGCCTTGCGCAGCTCCGGAATCTGATCGAACAAGATCCAGGGCGAGCGGACGTCGTACACGCTGCGGATGTAGAACTCCTTGGCGGCAAGTTCGCGGTCGTGGTTGGGGGGATGTGACGCCCACATCGCCGCCTGCTCGTCATCTTCTTCCGGATCGAAGATCTGGATCGTCTCCTGCGCATTCGGAGGAAGTGCCGGCAACTCGCCCAGTTCGGGATCGTAATGCTTCTTGCGTAAGAATTTCGCCGTCTCGAGGTGATGGGCGAAAATGTCGGCCGAGTGGAGGTTCTTCTCGCGGGCGGCGTGCAGATCGTTCACGAGTTGATTCAGGCACCAATCGCCCCACAAGCTTCGGTACAGCAGCGACGCGACGGCATCGCTGCCGGCGACGCTCACTGCGATCGAGTCGGCGTGAAACTCCATCTCCCGGCTCAGCGCCGAGTCGAGCTTCATCACCAGCGCAAAGACCGCGCACAAAAACGTCGTCAGCGACGTGTAGATCCAGGCCAGGTATTGATTGTTGAACAGGAACTCGTCGAAGGCGTCGCGCTGGTTGAGCATGTTGTCCATGATCTTGGACGCCATGCAGACCCAGGTCCCGGACTTCATGTCGTTCTGCGTCATGTGCCCGAACTCGTGCGCGATCAGCGCCTTGAATTCCGTGAGATTGATGACGTTGAGCAGTCCCAGCCCGAGTTTGAGGCTTCGCTCGGGCCTCGAGAAGAGGTAGCGAAAACCGACGGCTTGCATGGCGGCCGCGTTCACTTCGAAGTTGACGTAGACGTGCTTGGGGAACGGGGATTGGGTCTCCTTGCTGACTGCGTGCAGGAACTGGAAGAGCCTGGGATGATCTTCGGGGAGGACTTCGATGTCGTACGTTTTGCCGGGTCGGCGGACTTTGAAGAGATTTTTGACGAGGAACAGGAAGACGCCGCCAGGGATAAAGGCGAGGACGACGCAAAAGAGCACGCCGACGCCCGAGGTGGCAAAGCGGGTCATGCGGAGCAGGCCGACGGCGAGTGCGAGGAAGAGGGCGGCGAGGGTGAAGTAAATGGTGAAGAAGACGATCACGCCCGTGAGCATGCGGTTCAAACTGCTGACGTAACTGGCGCTCGGTTGCCAGAGTTCCCAGGGGACGTTGCGCGGGCTGGGGGGATAGTGCGAACTCATCGAAGGATCCATATGAGGACGGCAACCAGAAGCGACAGCGTCAAGAATCCAATGGCAAGCGAACCCAGGAGCAAGGCCAGCGTGCCGCTGGGGCTGCCGGCGCTGCGTTTCTCGACCAACTCCTCCACCGTCATCGGCAGCGGCGTGAGCAGGCGGTCCTTCCACGAATGTTTACGCTCCTCGTAAACCCGCCCCGTCTCGGCCGGCGGCGGCTTCAGCACGATGTCGTTGAGTTCGCCCGTGACGTATTCCGTGAGTGGATTCTCGTCGCCTGAAAACCCGATCGTGCTGATGTTCCCGATCTTGATGGGAGCGTTCGCCGGCGTGGCCGGATTGGGGTCGCCGGCGACGTAAGCTTTGCCGCAATCGATGCACTTGACCTTCCGCATGCGGAGCTGTTCGCCGAGCTGAAGCACCGATTCGCAGTGCGGACATATCGCCTGAAACGGCATGAAAGCGCTTCCTCAAGTGAGTTCATTCGTCCGGCAGACGTCCGTTCTCGACCAGGAAACGCATATCGGCCGGGCACGTCTTCCAGGCGGCCTGGTAGGTCGCCTCGAGCGGGACGGGGATCCACTGGTCGTGCACGAGAAACGCGGGCATATCGGGGAGCGACTGGCCAACGGCGACCGGTTCGACGTAGGCACGGGTGTTCCGTGAGGAAAACTTGGCAGCGGCGTTGTAGGCGGCCAGCGTGAGCGGGGTCTCCGGAGCGAAGTCGAACTCTTCGCCGCCGAGCGCGGTCCAGATGGCGTTGTGGATGCCGCCTGGGTCGCGCGTGCTCGGCGGAAACAGATCGACCGCCAAGACGTTGACGCCGTTCCTCAAAAACTCGACCGTCTTCGAAACGAACGCTCGCAGTGCAGCCTTACTCGACTTGTTTCCCGACGATACGATTTCGAGCATGCAGACGACGTCGCCCATGCGGTGGCGGATGGAGATGCTACTGCCTCGCGACGTGTTGGGGCGATCGTAGACAAACATCGTTGCAGGTCGCTCGGCGACTAGGGCGCCGCCTGCGGACTTCGTTCTCGGTCCGCGGCGCTCGACCGTTAACACGTCGGGCGACAAGCCCGCGGCTCGCTGTTCGACCAGCGCGGAATATCCAGGCGGTAGCAGGCCGTCGTTGAGCGCTCGGCAAATCTCCAGGCTCCAGGACTGATGGAAGTGATGATAGACGTTCGCATCGACTTTGGACCAGTCGTGAATCGGCATGGCGCATCCTCCGTTCCCCTTAGCATACCGAATCGGCAGCCTCATTTGCCATCCATCTTGGCGATGCCGCCTTCGCGGTAAGCGCGGTTGGCCAGGTGCGCCGCAGCCGCGGAACTGACGCCTCCGGAGAGGGGCGAACTCGGCTCGCGATTGTTGCGGATCGCGTCGACCCAGTTCTGCAAATGCAACTGCTCCCCCGGCGGCTGTTCGTAGAAATCCCGGCCGCGCGGGCCGTCCCCCAGCACCATCTCTTCCGGCTTCCGCTTGGCACGCGGTTCCGGCGTCATCTCGAATCGGCCCCGATCGATGTATAGCGTCCCCTCCGTCCCCATGAACGTGATCGACGCGGCCCGATGCGCGTTCGAGAACGTCCCCTCGAAATGCATTTGCAAACTGTTCGGATACTGCATCAGCGTCTGGATCGTGTCGGGGGTTTGCCAAAGATCCTTGCCCGCGACGTGTTGACCGATGGTGACCGCCTGCTCGGGACGGCTCACGTCGAGAACCCAGTGGGCGACGTCGAGCCAGTGGACCATGAGATCGGTGAGGATGCCGTTGCCGAAGTCCCAGAACCAGCGCCAGTTCTTGAAACGATACTCGTCGAACGCCTGGTTCGGGGCGTTCCCCAGAAACGCCTTCCAGTCGAGCTTCTTCTCATCAACGCCCTGAGGTCCGCGGCGAAAGCGGTCGCTGTTACGGTTCCATGACATGTGGACTTTCAGCACCGTGCCGATGCGGCCATCTTTTACGAGTTCGCGGGCGCGCTGAATGTGCGGCATCGAACGCTGCTGCGTACCGACTTGCACCTTGCGCGGATGCTTGGCCAGCGCGTCGAAAAGTTGCTGCCCCTCGCGCGGTTTGTGCGTAACGGGCTTCTCGACATACACGTCTTTGCCGGCCGCGAGGGCTTCGATCGTCATCGGCGCGTGCCAATGATCCGGCGAAGCGATGAGGACGGCATCGATATCGCGATTGGCGAGCAGGGTGCGAAAATCTTTGTAAACGACCGCCTTGGGATCCGCAAGCTTCTGGGCGAGTTCGATGTTGGGTTCGTAGACGTCGCAGAGAGCCATCATGCGCGTGTTGGGCACCTTGGCGAGCGCCGGCATGAGATGTCGGCAGCGTCCGCCGGTGCCGATGAGGCCGATGTTGAGCCGTTCGTTGGCGCCGAGGGCCTTGGACATCGGCAGCGCGAGGGCGGCAAGTGATGTGGATGCCTGGAGAAGCGTGCGACGAGTGAGCATGGAGATCTTTCCGCGAAGGAGCATCGGAACCGGGTATGCTCCAGATGATAAACGATCTCCGAACCGCGTGCCAGGGGCTACGCGCTACAAATTCACCGTGATTGATCTAGCTTGTGAGAAGGAAAACCATCTTGCGAAATGTTCGCGACGCACCTCAGAACGATCGCTCCGTTCTGAAGAACGTCGCCTGGCGCGATTTGCCCGGGCCGGAAAGAGTTACCCGCTTCAGCGTCAACCTGCATTGGCGTCGCTGACTTCGAGATTTCGCAGCAATCGCCCGCGTTCTACGGTCGAACGCGAGCGATTGAGCGGGAGAACGTTTAGAGATTCAGGTACTTGTCCTTCCATTCCTGCGTCAAGATCAGCGCCTGGGCGAACGTGTCGATGTTCAGAGCCTTCGACTTGAAGGACGCCAAGTACTTCGCGTAGTCGGTTTCGGTCACGGCGCGACCCAGCACCCAGCGGACGGTGCGCTCGATCTGGCGTCTGTACGCATCATCGGAACTGGCGATGGTCTGGGCGACTTCCAGCGTCGTCGAGTTGCTCAGTGCCGAAACCGTCAGCGCCAGGTCGCTGTCCGTGGGCGCCTTGCCAGTCAGATCGAGGTACAGGCTCGAAGCGAGCAGATCGCTGCTGGAGCGTGATTGCTGATACTCGGCCGAGGCGAGCAGGCCGACGGCGAGGTCGAGTTCGTTCTTGCCGGTTCGGAGCGTGGCCATGCCGCTGGAGATCTCGGCGGCGCTGGGTTCGCGTCCCAGGGTTTGCAGATACGCCTGGCGGACCTGCTGGGTGCGGTTGTAATCGCTGTTCCAGAGCGTCTGGACGAAGGTCTCTTTCGAGGTGGCGGCGATGCCCTCCGTGGCGCTTTTCAACTCGGTGTAGTTGGCGGCGGCGCCGTACAGGGACTTGTACAAGGCGCTGGCGAACGCGGAGTTCTCCGTGAACGCGACCCAAACTGCCGCGGGGTTGGTCACCCACTGCCCCTTGGAGATGATGAGCGGATCCCCCTGGGCCATCGCGCGGAGGTCGTCGTTCGGCTTGGGAGGCGCGATAACCTGGATGACGGCGTCGTCCTCGTTGTTGTTGGGATTGCTGTCAGGGGTACTCGACGTGACGCGGGCGATGTTGGTGACCGTGGTCGGCGCTCCCGGCGCGGTGGCGCTGATCGTAATCGTCGAGACGGCGCCGACGGCGAGCGACGTACGCGTCGCGGTGATCGCCTGACCCACGCGGGTGAGCGTCCAGCCGGTGCCGCTGTAGCTGACGAACGTCACCGAGTTGGGGAGCGTGTCGGTGACCACGACGTTGTTGGCCGTGAACGTGCCGTAATTCGTAATGACCAGGGTGTAGGTGAACGCGCCGTTGGTATTGACGACGATGGGGTTGGCCGACTTGACGATGCCGAGGTCGGCGTTTTCGGGGGAGATTTCGCCGAAATTGTTGTTGATGCCGTCGAAGCCGGAGACGAGGACGATATTGGTGAAAACGTCGGGCCCAGTGTTGCCGCCGGGGGTGCCGATGGTGTCGATGCCGTCGGTGTAGCCGGCGGGCTGGATTTCGCTGACGGTGTAGGTCCCGGGAGCGAGGTTGCTGAACTTGTAGAAGCCGTTGGCGTCGGTCGTCACCGTATTGCTCGCGGCTCCGCCGAGAGTTACCGTGGCGCCGGCGATGCCCTTCTCGCCAGCGTCCTTGAAGCCATTATTGTTGGTGTCGACGTAGACGAACCCGGAGAGGCTGGACGCCTTGATTTCACCAAAGTTGTAGTTGACCGCCTGGTCGCCATTAACGATCGGGATGGAACTGATCAGATCATTGGCGAGGTTGCCCAATTTGGAGCCGAGCGAGTCCTGGCCGTCGAGGTAGCCGCTGGGTTGAGTCTCCTGCACGCTGTAAAAGCCCGGCTTGAGATTGGTAAACTCGTAGCGACCGGCGGCGTCGGCGACGGCGGTTCGGGCGGCGATGTTGCCACCGCCGGTTTCCGTGCCCGTGAGCGTCAGAATGGCTCCGGGAATGGCGTTTTCGCCCGAGTCCTTCTGAGCGTTGTTGTTGGAGTCGTGATAGACGAAGCCCGAGATGCTGGCGCCGACGAGTTCGCCGAAGTTATTGTCCCGGCCATCGGTGCCCGAGACGACGGTGAGTCCGCCGAGGGCGTCGTTGACGACGGGCCCGCCGAGGATTTGGCCCTGCGTGCCGACGGTGTCTTTGCCATCGAGATACCCGGCGGGCTGCGTTTCGACGACGTCATACGCGCCGGGCGTCAGGTTCAGGAATTCGTAGTAGCCATTGGCAAGGGTGACGGCGGTCTGCTGCGCCACCCCCGGTCCGCCGATGAGTTGTAAGCTGACGCCCGGGATGCCCTGTTCGCCGGCGTCCTTGATGCCGTTGTTGTTGGCGTCGACGTAGACGAAGCCGGAAATCTTGGCGGCGAGGAGTTCGCCGAAGTTATTGTTGACGCTCTGCCCGCCGGAGGGGAGAACGATGTTGGCGAACTGGTCGTTGGAGACGTTGACGTTGGCGGCAATGGTGCCGACGGTGTCTTTGCCGTCGAGGTAAGTCGCGGGTTGCGTTTCTTTGATCGTGTAGGTTCCGGGCCGAACGCCTGCGAACTGGTAGAAGCCGTTGGCATCGGTGCTGACGGTCTGATTGACGCTCCCCTGATCGCTGAGACCGGTGAGGGTGACCGAGGCGCCCTGGATGCCTTCTTCGCCGGCTTCTTTGAGGCCGTTGTTATTGCGGTCGTGATAGACGAAGCCGGAGATTTGCGGGGCGAGGAGTTCGCCGAAGTTATTGTTGACCAGATCGGTGGTGAAGAGGGTGAGATTGAGGAAGTCGGTGCCAATGGAGTTGGGCTTGGGAACGTTGTTGATGGCATCGGTGCCGTCGAGGAAGCCGGTGGGTTGCGGATCCTGAACGACGATGTAATCGCCGGGCTTGAGATTGGCGCTGGGGATGTACTTATAAATGACGGTGAAGGAGGCGGCTCCGACGCTGGAAATGTTGGCGAGGAGATTGCCGCCGCCCTCGGCCTTGGAATTAGCGACGATCGATTCGCTGACGGTGATTTTGCCGGCGCCGATGTAGGGGGCGAGTTCGCTGGCGCTGGAGAGGGTGAAAGTCTTGTTGCCTTTCGCCGCGACGGCGCCGAAGGAGGTTCCGCTGGAGCCGGAGAAATCGGAATTTCCGTCGTAGACGCCGGCGTTGTACGTGCCGACGTTGTCACTCACATTGAGGATGTCGTTGATCCCCGGCGCCGTAATGGTGAGCTTGCCGCCGACAGTGGCATTGATGGACGATGCGGAATTATTGCTGAGGTTCTCGACGCGGATTTCGCTGGTGATGGTGCCGTTGTGCAGGATCTGTACTTCGGTGAGGGTGCCCAGCGACGGGTCGAACTGATCGATTTGCTCGGACGCGTTGAAGTTGGTCGCCTGGGGTCCGAAGTTGACGGTCTTGGTGATCGTGTTCGGAGTGGTGATGACGGAGGCGTCGTTGTCGAACTTGTAGAAGCCGTTCACGTCGGTGGTGGTTTGCCCGATGGTGACGTTCTGGGCGTTTCTCAAGTAGATTTTGCTGTTCGCGATGGGCGACTCGCCGGGGTCTTTGACGCCGTTATTGTTGGCGTCCTGGTAGACGAAGCCGGAGATGGTGGTGGCGCTGGGCATGGAACGGTCCTCGAGGGTATCGAGGGTGAGCCGCGCCTTGGGGGCGATGTAGGGGGTCTTGGCGTTCAGTTTGCGGCGCAGGAAAGAGAAGAACTTCATGAGGCACGCTCCGAGAAAAGACCGAATGGTCCGCGCAAGCACGCCGCGCGAACCGTGCCTTGTTCATCGGTTTTCAGGGAGCGGAAAATGAAAGGAGATTTGGAAAAAAGGGGTTATTCGGGCGGAGCGCTGCGGGTGCTGGGCTCAAACTCCTGGCGGGCGTTGCTGTTGCTGCAGCTTGGCCTGGAAGTTGTTCCACGACTGCTGTAGCGTGTTGAGCATGGGCGCCACCTGGCCGGCGCTCAAAAAGATGCGTGCGGAGACCGCTGCCTTTGGATAAAAGCTGCTGATGAAGTCGAAGCAAAACTCGGTCGGCGTGTGTCCCACGATCACGTGGTTAGCGTACGAACCGGCCAGCGTGTCGTCGGAAATCTTGAGATTGTCGTAGATTTCGTCGATCGACGGCGGTTTGGGGGGATTGGCCGGGGGCTTGGGCGCCGGGGGCGGTCCACCGAAGGATTTCTGGTAGTTCGCCAAATTCTCTGTGAGGGCGCTAATCATGTTCGGCATGAGCGCGAGCGGCATGATGACGCGGGCGGCGACTTGATGGGGCTGATTCATGCGCAGGAGGAAATCGAGGATGAACTCGTTAGGCCCCTGGAGCACGAGGACGCCGTTGCTGAAGGTGCCGCGCGCGACCTTTTCCGGAACGCGGGCGGCGACGTTGTTATGCTGGATTTCTTGGCTGAAAGTCTCGCCGGGCTTTCCGCCGCCCATTTCCGGGTGAGTGCTCATACGGCTCCTTGAGAATGACGCTTTACAATATATCCTGATCCAGATGGAATTGCCATGAGGCGTTCGCAGGAGAGGTCGGCTATGGCCCTGGTTTTTCGCGCGGAAGTCGAAGATACGTACGCCGAGGCGTTTCGCAGCATCTATGCGGAAGTGCTAATCACGGCCCGTGATCGCGTCTGGCTCGATCATGCCGTGCAGGCGGCGACCGGCAACGCCTCCAGCAGCATCCTCTGCGATTGCGAGGCGGCCCTGGATCGCTACGTCGACGATACCCCCGACGGTCGGCCCGGAGCGGTCGTACAATTTCACGTCCCCCGCTTTCGCAAAGACCGCGTGCAGGCGCTCGAACGCTCGCTGCTCGTTCGAATCAGCCAAAACGTGCTCACCTGCCCGACGACGGCGTGTTTCAACCTGCTCGATGAATCGACCTACTTCAAGCTGGGACGTAAGCTGGCCTACTTCGGCGACGGACATCAGTTTCGCGCCGAGCGCTACGGTCGCAGGGTCTGGGTCGTGCCGATTCTTTCCGGCGAGTTCGTGATCGATCGGCGTTTCGGCTATCGCGACGGCATCATGGGGGGCAACCTCTGGTACATGGGCGACACGGCCGACGCCGCCCTCGAAGGGGCGATGAAGGGCGTCGAGGCGATCCAGCAAATCCCCGGGGTCATCATGCCGTTTCCGGGCGGACTCGCCGGCAGCGGCTCGAAGGCGGGGAGCAAGTATAAATTCTTAATAGCGAGCACCTATGCAGAGTTCTGTCCGACGCTCGCGAAGAAGCTCGGCGCCCAATCGAAGGTGCCCGAAGGGGTGGTCGCGATCCAGGAGATCATTCTGAACGGTCGCGATCTGGAGACGCTGACGAAGGCGACGCACGCCGCCATCGCCGCGTCGGCGGAGACGCCCGGCCTGGCGAAAATTTCCGCGGGCAACTACGGCGGCCGGCTCGGCAAGAGTTTCATCTACCTACGCCCCGATCGGAACGCATGACGCCGCTCGACGAACTCGTGTCGCTCTGCTCTCCCGAGCGCCTGCTCCAACATCCCCAGGCGACCGGTGCGGGCGTGGCGGTCTGCCTCATCGACAGCGGCATCGAACAGGCGATCCTGCGCATCAAGCATCCGCAACTCGCTCCCATTGTCGGCGGCATCTTCGTTCCCGGCCAGGCCGAGCCCTGGCCCTACGACGGCAAGCACAGCACGCCGCACGGCACCACCGTCGCCGACATTCTCCTCGCCGTGGCGCCGCAAGTGCGACTCTTCTCCGCCGACGTTTTCGGCCCCGCAGGGACCAGCGACGTCGAGCAGGTCATCAAGGCGCTCTCCTGGGCCGTCCACGTCTGGAACTGCAAGATCGTGAACCTTTCGTTGGGCGTCTCCGAGCATCGCTTGCAAACGCCGGCGAAACGCCAGCAACTGCAGCGGGCGATCGAGGAGGCGTACTACAAGGACGTGCTCGTCTTCGCGGCCGCCCACAACGATCATCCGCTCACGCGCAGCTATCCCGCGTCGTTCGCGCCGGCGCTGGTTTCGGTCGACAAGAGCCTGTTCGCGGACCCGCAGCAATTCGCGTATCAGCTTCGCGAGCAGATCGAATTCCAGGCGCACGGTCGCGGTTATCTGGGGCCTTTTGCCCAGGAGCCGGCGACGAGTTGGGCGACGCCGCACCTCGCCGGGATCGCGGCCAAGCTTTTGTCGCTGAAGCCCGATCTCAAACCGTTCGAACTCAAGACGCTTCTCTATTGGCTGGCCGGGCACTGGAAGTCGAAAATTTGACTTGAAGGCTCAGGCGGTAACAAAGTCGCCAGAGGACGTCATGCGCACTTGTGTGTTGTCTGCTCGCGTTTCCCGCTTTGCTTTCGGCTCAAGAATAGACGCAGTGGCGCGGGCCGAACCGCGACGGTCAAGTCGCCGGCGCGTCCTGGCCTGATCGGCTGACGTCGGAGAACTGCAAGCTCGTCTTTCGCGTCCCGCTCGGGCCGGGATATTCGAGCCCGACCGTGACCGCGGATCGGATCTTCGTCGCCGAGACCAAGGACAAGAAGCTGGAAGTCGTGCGCTCGCTCGGCGGACGGCAAAGAGCATGCTCGCCGCCGAAGGCCGCATCCTCGCTCTCGACGACTGCGGCATCCTCTTCTACCTGAAAGCGAGCGCCGAGAAGTTCGACCTGATCGATTCGCTCAAAATCAGCGAGACCCGGGCGCACGTCGTCAGCGTCGGCGACGACCTCATTCTCGGCGAACTCAAAAGCCTGGCGGTTTATCGCTGGAAATGATTCGCTTCTTGCCCTCGGAACTTCTCCGCAAGAATGCGGAAAAGATAATGCCGGCGATTCGTAGGGCAAGCGGCCTCGCTTGCCTTTGCGGAGCGAGCAAACGAGGCCGTTCGCGCTACGATTGCGGTTCAACCGCGTTCCGAGCGTCGCGCGGCTCGGAGATTCTCATTGCACTCCGCGACGCGTGCTTGTAGAATGAAGGTGTCTGAGTTGGGATGGCGATTTTTTACTGACTTCCTCTCGTGGGGGTCGCCACGTATCATTTCCCACCATCCGCTTGCAGAGCGTCCTCTATGGCAAGTGCATGGTTTCACGCCGCTTGCAATTCCGCTTCGACTACCCTTCGCAACTACCAAGCTCCCTTGTTTTTCTGGGGTAGCCGTACGCGCTGATTCGACCTACCGGAAGGATGAAGATCACATGGCAGCCGCAGCACCGACCGAGCCCGAAGCGAAGTCCGACCCGGCCGAGCGCCAAAAGCTCTCCGCATCAATCAGTGCCTGGGTCCTGCAAACGCTTGGCAAACCTGAGAACTTGCGCGAAGTGCAAGTGCGCAAGCTCTGGAAAAACAACTACCGAGTCAACGTCTTCGTCGGCGACGCCATCACCAACTCAAAGATTGCACACAGCTACTTCATGGTGGCCGACCCCGCCGGCGCCATTCTCTCTTCGACGCCCAACGTCACCCGCCTCTACTAGCACTCCGTCCAGGGGACTTCTGGCCGTCCCACCTCTTGCCAGACCCGTTCGATCGGGGTTTCTCGGAATCGAAGACGATAGGATGTTCCATGGTCAAGGTTAAGAAGAATGCCCTCACGGTGCAAACCGACGGCAAACGCCATTTCATCAACGTCCCGGCCGCCAAGTCGATGGATCTACACAACTACCTGCGCCTCAAGCGCATCTTGTCGTCCCCGCCGGAACCGTCCCTCAAGGGAATGGATTGCATTCAGCTCAGCAACACCATCGACGTCGACAGCGTCCAGACGCACTTAAACGCCTGGCAGTAAGAGGAAGCCGCCGAACCCGTTCGCGTGCAAAACGCATGGTTCGACCGTAGCCGAATTCGCTTGCGGAATCCTGAATTCCGGCGCCTTCGGCTACGCTTCGGTCCGGCAACCGTCTATCTCGCCGTCCGGCCTACGGGTATGACCACGTAGGGCGTTTGCACTTCCCAGGAAGGCCATACGAACCCGCCCCCAGCCTCGTACTGCACTTCGACATAGATCATCGTGTCCCAACGCTCGAGGATCTCCTTCCCCGAAATCGTCGCCTGCCAGGTTTCAGCCCCGCGCGTCATCGGCGTCTGCTTCCAGTCCGCGGTCTGGTCCAGCGGGCGATAGTGGAGCACAACGCGCTTCAGCGGCGTCTTCGTCAGCAGCGTCAACTCGATCGGAAGGTCGACCCCCGGTTTCGCGTTGGCGAGAGACGTCAATCGGATCGTGGGTTCGCTTGCGTGAGCCGATTCGCCGGGGAATGTGCGAAATTTCTTGCCTGCACCATCGTGCTTCTTCACAAGCATTTCCAGGAGCGCGAGATCCTCCTCAATCTCGACGAGCCGATCCTTCCAATGGCCGGTGTGATGTTGACCGCCGCGGCTGCGCGAGTTCAACTTTGGGATGCCGAAGGCGAGGTTGTCGTGATAGACGCCGTCCGTGAGGTTCACGATCTTCAGCCAGGCCTCGGCGGCGACGCGCAGGTGTTTCTGCGCCTCGGGAAGTCGGCCCGCCTCCTGCGTGAGATCGAAAAACGCAAGGTGCGTCGCCGCTCGCATCTTCTCGGCGTGGAAGCGTGCGAGGTGGGCCAGCACTTGCAAATCCAACCGAGTGCCGCGCATCTCCGCCGACATCGAACCGGGATTTTGGGCCAGATGCTGTTCGGTCTGCTCTGCCAAGGCGAGTAGTTTTTGGCTGATGGCGAACGGCGTCATCTTGCCGCCCACGCGCCCGGCGATTGCGTCCTCGACGTATCCTGGAATGGTTGCGTCCCAGTCTTCCCAGACCCATTTCTCCTTCCGCTGCCACGAGCGGATGGCGTAGAATTGCGCGGTGTCGCTGGGCTGCACGCGTTGGTATTCACGCAGCCGGCCGCCGGTGTCCATCTCGGGCCACCACCACCATTCGCTGGCGCTGGGCAGATGCGTTGCGGTGAGAAGCGGAATGATTTGGCTGGCGGATCGATACGCGTTCTCGACGTTGGTGGCGGCGGCGCCGAAGCGATGGCGAAACTCGCGCCGCCAAACTCCCGGATCGGTCCTCGGGTTGTAGCCCAGTCGGCCAAAACTCAGGTAGAAGAACCAGTAACGCTGGTAATCCCAGGCGCCGACGTCGTACGCCTTGTCCGCGAAGATCCGCCAGGCGCCGGCCTCGCCGCCGTAGCCCATGTTCGTGAGCGGAGCGTAGACCTCGAACCCCTCGCCGCCGCCGAGCTGACAACTTTCCGCGAACCGTTTGGCGTACTCCGGATCGCCCCAGAGGAATAGCCGCTGCGAGCCCATCGACCAGAGTTGATAGATGACGCGGTAGTTGCGCGGCTTCGCAAGCATGGCGCCGTAACTGTATCGGCTCTCGCGATATTTGCGATCGGCGACCGTTGGGTGATACGGCAGTCCCATGTGCTCGCACCAGAATTTGATCGAGACGGCAACGTCCAATCCCGCATCGATGGCGGCCTGGATGGTGGAGGCGAGCAATCCCTTGAAGCGAAGATCGACTTTGATGCGCCGGCCGACCTCGCGGAGGGCCTTGAACATCGCCTGGAAGAACATGGTCTGCAATTTCTCCGACACGCCCGATTCGGAGTTCATGCGAAACTGCACGTCGGTGATCGCCGGGCACGCCTGCAGAATGAGCTTGAGCCCGGCCGCACTGTACTCGGCCAATTTCTCGGGATCGCTCGGCAGATTCTCGACGAGGATCGCGCTCGGATAATTAGCGACCGGCGCCTGCGCCCAGATGCCGAGGTTGAAGTCAAGCCCTCGTTCCTGGGCCAACTCCGCGATGCGTTTAAGCATCGCCAGGTTGCGCTTGCGGTGCTCGATGTCCTTGACGCCCTTGATGCGCACGTTGGCAAATCCCGGAACCTCGACGAGATACGCATAGATCGGCGTCAGGTAATTCGTCTGATCGGAGAAGGTAAGGGTGAACTGGTTGTAACGATCGCGGGCCAGCATCGTGAAGTAGCCGCGCCAGTAGTTTTCGTCGAAGTACCAAGGCTCTTCGAGATCCTTGTTGAAAAGATGGACGCTCATTGCCCGTTCTCGCAGAAAAGGCGTTTCGACGCTCCCAAGAATCGCGAAATCGCCGGCCGGCGGCGTCGTCTCGACGGTGCGCGCGACGTCCAAAAGCGCGTAGCTGAGCCCGCGAGGATCGGCGCCGGCGATCAGGAGCAAATGCCTCGTACCCGATTGCAGTCGCTGGACGCAGAGCGATTCCGGCTCCTTGGATAGTCCAACTTGATGCTTCTCGAGCAGTCGATCGACGTTCATCGAATGGCCGCGCTGCCCGACAACAATCGCCGACGGACCCTTTTCGGGGACTGTCTTGAGGCGCTCGAACTTGAGCCCGCGGGCGGCGAGCGCTTTCTCCAGATCGGCGAGCGCCCGCTCCGCCGGGAGGGCGAGGTCGGCATCGACGACGATCGGCACGGCTTCTTGCCCGAGCGCGACCATTGCAGATCCGAGAATCGTAAGCAGGCTCAGCACGGCGTGGCGCAGCATCATCGCAACCCCTCAGGCGACCAGGCGGAGTGACGTTGTCGGTCGTTATCCTAGGCGTGTGGGGCCGTTCGCCCACGTTCAGCGAGGAACCGGAGGCAGCTTTACCAAGAACTTCTCAAGAGCATCGACATACTCACGCGTCGGCGGATCGTTGTGGCCGCCGGCGGGTATCGCGACGAACTGCTTCGGCTCATTGGCGGCCTGGAAAAGTCGCTGGCCCAGGGCGAACGGCACGATGTCGTCCGCCTGGCCGTGCGTTTGTAAGAGCGGACCCTTGTAATTGCGGATCTTGGCGGTGGAATCGAGGCGGGTTTGCATGAGCCAGTGTACCGGCAGCAATTTGAGATGACTGGCGGCCACGTCCGGAAGCGAGGAGAAGGTATTCTCGAGAACCAGACCGCGGGCGCCGTCCTTGGCGGCGAGGTCGACCGCGACGCCGCCGCCGAGTGAATTGCCCACGAGTACGATGTCGGTTTCACGGACGCCGGCGCGTTTCGCGAGCCAACGCCGGGCCGCACGCGCATCGACGAGAATCCCCGCCTCGGTGGGCGTCCCTTCGCTGCGGCCGTAACCGCGGTAATCGAAGACCAGAACCGACGTCTTCAAGTACTCGCGGAACAACCGCACGACCCAACGGCGATGAGCGATGTTGCCGCCGTTGCCGTGCGCGTACAAAATCACCGCGCGCGGCTCATTCGCCTCGGCGTACCAGCCGTGCAGTTTCACGCCGTCGGGCGTCTCAACCCAGGCGTCCTCGAACGCGGCGTCCTCGGGCTTGCGGTCCTCGTCGGGAAACGGCCGCGGATGGAAGATCAACGACTCTTCCAGGGACGCGCAGCCGCCGAGCGACAGCAGGGCGAGCACCAACGCTCCACGCAACCCAGTAACGCCCATGTTCGCCTCGGTGTGTAGGATGATCCACACGGCTCGTAAGCAGTCGGGCGATTCTTGTCAAGTTCAACCGGAGTCCACCATGCGTAAGCTGCTTCTCCTGGCGATCTCGGCCGCGGCGTTCACCGGCGCTTTCTACCTCGCGGAACAGCCCGACAGCAAACACGTCAAGATTCGCATTCGCCTCGTCGACGCGGGCGACGTCGGCAAATATCTAGGCGGCATGGTGCGCGTGCTCGACGCCGAGAAAAAGCACGTCCCGCTCCCGGAGCTCTTCGATCGCATGACCGGCCTCACCAAGGACAACCCCGGCGTCCACTGGTTCCTCATCCGCGAGGGAGGCGAGGAGACGACCTTGCCGCGCGGCAAGTATCGGATCGAAGCTGTGTCCGGTCTGGAAAGCGGACTCGTGGCGCAAGATCTCGACCTGCGCGATAACGCCCCTGCAGAGGTGAAGCTCGAACTGCCGCTCATCTTTCAAGCGGAAAAATCGAAACTTGTCGCAGGCAATACGCATCTGCATCTCAAGAACTTCTCGCAGGCGACCTCCGATGAATACCTCCGCAAGATTCCCGTGATCGACGGCTTGCGCGTCATGTTCGTCTCGTATCTCGAGCGCGACAAGGACGATCTCACGTACATCACCAACAAGCATCCGATCGGCGCCATGCCGAAGTTTTCGAACGAGCACATCCTGTTCGACAACGGCGAGGAGCATCGGCACAACTTCCAGGGTTTCGGCCAGGGCTACGGGCATGTGATGTTCCTCAACATCAAGGAACTCGTGAAGCCGGTGAGCATCGGCCCCGGCATCATGAACGCCGGATTCGATGACCTGCCGCTGCGGGCCGGCATCGACAACGCGCGCAAGCAAGGAGGGACGGTGATCTGGTGTCACAACACGAACGGCTACGAAGATGTGCCGAGCGCCGTGACCGGCCGACTCGACGCTCTCAACTTCTTCGACGGCAGCCGCGGCGGTACGTACGAGGATCACTACTACAAGTATCTGAACATTGGCATTCGCCTGCCGATCAGCACCGGCACCGACTGGTTCATGTACGACTTCGCGCGCGTCTACGCAGAGGTGACCGGCAAACTGACGATCGCGTCGTGGCTCGATGCCGTCAAGGCCGGGCGCTGCCAGGCGACGAATGGGCCGCTCTTGTCGCTGAAGGTGGACGGCCAATCGATTGGCGCGGTGCTCGACGTGAAGGAGCCGCGGACGCTGAAGGTTGAGGCTTCGGCAATGGGCCGACATCCCGCGCAAAAGCTGCAACTGATCCGCAACGGCGTGGTGATCAAGCAGGTCGCCAACGAGACGGGACGCATCGAACTCGCGCACGAAGTGCGCATCGACGAGCCGGCGTGGTTCGCGGTGCGCATCGAGAGTGCCGCGAAGAACGAGTTCGATCGGCAGCTCTTCGCGCACACGTCGCCGATCTATGTGAAGTATCAGGGCAAGGGCGTCTTTCAGGCTGAGGCCGCGATCGATTTGCTGAAGCAGATCGAGGAGGGGCGCAGCGTCATCAAAATGCGCGGACGTTTCAGCAGCGACGAAGCGTCGCGGAAACTGCTCGGCGTGTACGACGAGGCGGACCAATTGCTGCGGGCCCGCATCAATGCGCGGAAGTGAGGTTGTATCGGTGAAAGCCCAGGGATGGCTATCCCTGGGGAAGCCTTGCGACATCAGCATTCAATTTCGAAGCGAGACAGCGCCGACTCCGCACTAAAATCACGCGTCTGGTGGGCTTCCCCAGGGATAGCCATCCCTGGGCTTTCGGGTTCAACCATTCTCCTCCTCAAGTTCCCGGAGAAACGCCAGCGCTTCGTCGAGTTCGCACACTTCCGCCCCCGGCACGCGGCCGGCGCTGTCCAACTCGCGCAGGAGCATCAAGTCGTCGAAGTCCGGCGACGCACGCAAACGCACCGCAGTCTTGTGGCCCAGCGTGCCTGCCTTCAACTCCAAAGCGTCCATGTGGTGCGCGATGAAGAACGCCGTCCGTTCGCTGATCGTCCCTTCAAGGATTTCCAATCCTGCACGGACATGGTCGTGCGGATCGATCCCCTTGCCGACGTCGTGCAATAGCGCCGCCTGCAGGAATTCGACGTCGTACGGCCGATGCTCGCGGGCCAGTTCGAACACCTGCAGCGAATGGTACAGCACGTCGCCTTCGGGATGATGTTTCGCCGACTGCTGCACGTTTTCGAGCGGAGCCAGCATGGCGCGAAAGAGCACGTAAGGATCCTCGATCTCACTCGCCCACGTCACTTCGCCGTCGAGATCGGCGTCGGGATATTCCTTACGCAGAAACTCCTCGAGTTCTCCGATGGACGCCCGCTCGATCGCCTTGCCGGTGATGCTGCTCTTGAAGACGTAGTGCGCCTGATTCTCTGCGTAGACGGTCAGTTCGAAGCGGAAGCGGTCGAAAACGTGGATGTGCGTAAAGACGCGCGTCTCGTTGTGTTTGACGACCTGCTTGCGCTCAACGTCGAACTGGTAGCCCTCGCGCTCGAGTAAGTCGACAACCGAGCCGACCGCATCGGTGAAGACGTGTAGATCGATGTCCGATCCCTTGCGGATGTGCCCGGTCATCACGGAGCCGATCAGGCGCGGCTTGTGGGGGCGTAGCAGCCTCATCAGCGCCAGGGCGGCGAGGCGCATGTCGCGCAGTTGTACGCCTCGGCTCTCGCCTTCGATGAGGCGGGCCAGGAGCTGGATTTCGTCGCGGATCTCGGCGTTGGAGGGGAGGTCGGAGGGTTTGATTTGGCCGCGGCACAGCCGTTTGGCGGCTTTGCGTTTCGCGGTAAAATACTCGGTTTCGACGCGATCGTACATCAGCCGAGCGGCGTCGCAAGCGATGGCGTGACGAAGTTTGACATTGGCCATTCCTTTTAATGCGCCGAAATTAGCAGCCCATTCGTGCGGCGCGGGGCTTGTCTTCAGCGTATCGCGCACTGGCCTTCCGCGTCAATCTCGGAAAGTCGTCCGGGAATAAATCGCTTCGCTCCGCATCACTCTTGTAGACATGTCGCCGCGTTTCGATCCACCCTTTCACTCCCCCAAGGTGTCCCATGCGTTACGCTCTTCGTGCGCGCTGGCTTTCGCTCACTGCGGTTGCCGGCATTCTCTGCGCCTTCAGCGGTTGCCACAAAAGTCCGCCTGGCAGATCCAGCGCCAATTTCCAGATGAAGGCCGGCAACGACTACGCTCACAGAGCCGAGAATCCGTTTCACAAGTCCGATCAGACGCCGCTCTCGACCTTCTCCGTCGACGTCGACACCGCGTCGTACACCAACGTCCGCCGATATTTGCAGCAGGGAACGCTGCCGCCTGCGGATGCGGTGCGGATCGAGGAGCTGATCAACTTTTTCACTTACGACGATCCGCAACCCGAGCCCGGCCGGCCGGTGGCGATCAAGACGGAAGTCGGGCCTTGCCCCTGGCAGCCGGCGCATCAACTCGTGCGCATCGGCCTACGGGCGACGTCGGTGCCGGCCGAGCAGGCTCCGGCGCGGAACCTCGTCTTTCTCCTGGACACGTCGGGATCGATGAGCACTCCCGATCGGCTGCCGCTGCTCAAACAGGGGCTGACGATGTTGGTGCAGACGCTTCGGCCCGAAGACCGCGTGGCCATCGTCACGTACGCCGGCGGCGCAGGCGTGGTGCTGCCGACGACGCCCGGGTCGCAGAAGAATGCGATCCTGCAAGCGCTCAATCGTCTCGAAGCGGGCGGCTCCACCAATGGCGGCCAGGGGATTGTGCTCGCTTATGAAATCGCCCGGCAAAGCTTCATTCCCGGCGGCGTCAACCGCGTCATCCTCGGCACCGACGGCGATTTCAACGTCGGCGTCACCAGCCAGGGCGAACTCGTTCGCCTCATCGAAGAGAAACGCCAGACCGGCGTCTTCCTCTCCATCCTCGGCTTCGGCCACGGGAACCTCAAAGATGCGACCATGGAGAAACTAGCCCATCACGGCAACGGACACTACGCCTATATCGACACGCCCGAGGAGGCGCACCGAATCTTCGTCGAACAAGGCGCCGCGCTCCAGGTGGTGGCCGGCGACGTCAAAGTGCAGGTCGAATTCAACCCCGCCCGGGTGGCGTCGTACCGCCTGATCGGCTACGAAAATCGCTTATTGCACGCCCAGGACTTTAACAACGACAAGAAGGACGCCGGGGACATGGGCTCAGGCCATACCGTCACCGCGCTCTACGAGATCGTCCCCGTCGGCGTCGAAACCAATGTGCCGAATGTCGATTCGGTGCGTTACCAACAGCCGAAGCCGGCGCCCGAGGCGAAGTCGAGCGAACTCATGACGGTGAAGGTCCGCTACAAGGATCCCGGCGCTGAGCAAAGCAAGTTGCTCAGTCAGACGGTCAGCGAGGTGCATGGCAAGCTGGAGGCAATGTCGGCCGACTTCCGTTTCGCCGCCGCGGTCGCCGAGTTTGGAATGTTGCTGCGAAGTTCCGAACACCGCGGCTCAGCGTCGTATGCAGATGTTCTGAAGCTGGCGCGCGGCAGCCTCGGCGTCGATTTTCAGGGTCACCGCTCGGGGTTTGTGCCGCTGGTGGAAAGCGGCTCAACGGTTGGTCCGTTGACCGCCAGAGTGCGGCGGCCAGTCAGAGTGTCTGGCCTACCGTTCGCCCGGGTTCATGCGGTAGGCCAGACACTCTGTCTGGCTCCCTACCGTTCGCCCGGGTGCATGCGGTAGGCCAGACACTCTGTCTGGCTCCCTACCGTTCGCCCGGGTTCATGCGGTAGGCCAGACACTCTGTCTGGCTCCCGCAGTACTCAAACGAGCGCCGGCGCTTCCTTCTCACGCTGGCACAACTCCAAAAACAACTTCCGCGTCGCCGAGGCATGGCTTTCCATCTCCTCGAGCAGTCGATGGCCCGAACTCTTCTCCTGGCTGGCCTCGTATCCCATGCGCCGGGCGAGCTTCTCGAGTTCCTCCGGCGATTGCGGCAACTCGTCCAGCGAACGGTTGTGAAAAATCCGCAGTCGACCCTCGACGAGCCTGAGAAAATCGTAACACTCGCGCAGCACGCGGTATTCCTCCGGCGAAATGAGCCCCGCGTGCAGGATGGCGTCGAGCGCCTGCCAGGTGTTGGGATGGCGAATGTCCGGGTACTGGTTGCCGTACTTGAGGCGGTAGAGCTGCGTGAGGAACTCGATGTCGATAATGCCGCCGTAGCCGCGCTTGAGGTCCCGTTTGCTGCCGGCTGTCTGCAGGCGCTCGCGCATGAACTGGATTTCGCCGACGATTTCCGGGCGCCAAAGCAAGTCGTAAATTTCATGGCGAACGGTCTGCATGACTTCATTGCCGAACTCGGGATCGCCCGCCACCACGCGGGCTCGACTGAGCGCCTGCCGTTCCCAGAGTTGGGCGGCGCCCTCCTCGTAGTAACGGACGAACTCGCTCAGCGGCATGACCAGACTTCCCGAGCGCCCCGTGGGCCTGAGCCGCATGTCGATCTGGTAGAGCCTGCCCATCGGTCCCATGAAACTCGTGACTTTGATGATGCGGCGAACGAGTTCCGAGAAGAAATGAAAGTTGTCGGTGAGTTCAAACGTGTCCCAGCGGCTTGATCCCGCCGGGGGCATCGTTCGGCCGTCGCCTTCGTAGATGAGGATGAGGTCGAGGTCGGCGTGGTAGCTCATTTCCCGGCCGCCGAGTTTGCCCAGCCCGAGGATGACATAACGACTCGATTCGCCCTGGCGCGGGCCCTCAGTGAGAATCGGTAGTCCGAAACGCTTCACCAGCAGCGGGCCTTGCATCCGGCTAATCTGCCCCAGCACGGTCTCGGCCAGGTCGCTGAGAGCGGCGGTCGTCACCTGAGTCGACTCTTTGCCGAGAATGTCGCGCACGCCGATGCGCAGGAGTTCCTTGTCCTTGAACGAATGCAAGATCGCCTCGGGATCGTCGGCGCCCTTGCACAGATCGCTGAGTTCCTGCTGCAACTCCTCGAGCGTGCGCGGCTGATCGAGCACCAGACTGTCCATGAGTTCGTCGATCATGCCGGGATTGTTGATGAGAATTTCCGAGAGAAACATGCTCCAGGCGCACAGGTCGACGTAGAGCTTCAGGCTCGGCGTGCTCGTGCTAAAGAGTTCCCAGAGGACGCCCTTGCCGCCCAGCGAGGCGGAGACTTTCTCGAGATTGAGCAGCGCGAAATCGGGGTCGGGCGTCTCCGCGAGAACGCGCAACAGACGCGGGGCGATGTTCGCCAAGAATTGCCGACAGCGCCGCGACGACAGGAACGGGATCGTCTCCGTAGCGAGCAAGTTGAGGTTCACGTACGCGGCCTGCACGTCGCGGAATGGGTACTTGCCCAGGACTTCCTCAATGCGCGCCGGCGTCGGATTCGGGTCGAGCATCAGGTCCGACTCGGGTTCGGGGCCGGTCTCGCCCGTGAAGGATTGGTGCAGCAGGTGATCGAGAATCTGACGATTGAGCCGGGTCTTCTCGCGGTAATCCTTCATGAACTCTTCAAGCGGATCGGCGGCGGCTTCGTAACCCATGCGCCAGGCGAGCTTCGTCATCTCTTCGGACCTGGTCGGCATGCAGTGCGTCTGCAGGTCGAACATGAGCTGCAGGCGATGTTCGAGCTTGCGAAGAAAATGGTACGTGTCGTTCAGTACGCGATATTCCTGATCGGTGAGACAGCCGACCTTTTCCAGGGCGGCGAGGGCCTTGAGGGTGCCGCGCTGGCGGACGTCGGGGAGGTCGCCGCCGTTCAGGAGTTGCAGGTACTGAATCGTGAACTCGACGTCGCGGATGCCTCCCAGGCCGGTCTTGACGTCGGTCTGGGCCTCGCCGGCACGGTCGGTTCGGCTTTCGATCTTGCGTTTGAGGGCCTTGATTTCATTGATCTCGGCGACGTTCAGATACTTGCGGTAGATGAACGGCTCGATGATGCGCAGGAACTCTTCGCCGAGCTTCATGTTGCCGGCAACGGGGCGGACCTTGATGAGGGCCTGGCGTTCCCAGGTCCGACCCATGGTGTCGTAATAGGAGATCGTGCTGGCGAGCGAGCGTGCCAGGGGGCCTCGCTTGCCTTCGGGGCGCAGACGGAGATCGACGCGGTAGGCCTGGCCGCGGTCGGTGTGGTCCATCAGCAGGCGGACGAGTTCGGAGCAGACGCGGGCGAAGTAGTCGGAGCTGGCGATGGGCGTGATGCGCGAGCCGCGCGTGGCGCCTTCCTCGTCGTAGAGGAGCATGAGGTCGATGTCGCTGGAGTAGTTGAGTTCCTTGCCTCCCAGCTTGCCGAAGGCGAGGATGACGCAGCGTGCGGGTTCGTCGCCGACGAACGGCACGCCGTAGCGCCGGGCGACAATCTTCTGCGCCTCGCCCAGGGCGATTTCGAGCGAGGTGTCGGCGACGCGCGAGATGTCGCGGGTGATCTCTTCCAGCGGCCGATCGCGGAGGATGTCGTTGGCGCCGATGCGGAGCATTTGCCGTTGCCGAAACTTGCGGAACGCGCGCAGCATCGCGGCATCGTCGTACGAGGCGTCGACCTCGGCCTGGAGCATGTCGAGCAGTTCGGTCCGGCTCGGGCTGCTGCGCAAGGGGATGCGTAGCATCTCGAGATAGTCAGGATTGGCGATCAAGAGATCGCTGAAGAATTGGCTGGTGCTGAAGAGTTGCAGGAGCGTTTCGAGGGTGCGTGCCCGGCTCTCGAGCAGCGAGGGGAGTTGGGCCGCGCCGCCGGTGCTCGTGACATAGCGCTCGAAGTTGTTGAACGCCATGTCGGGATCGGCGCAGCGGGGCAGCAGCCGGCTCAGCGGATGACAGAGTTCGCTGAAGGCGGGTTCGCCGAGGACGGTCGCCAATTCACGGAGGTTGCTCCAGGCCCGATCGAAATTTTGCAGGCGCCAATCTTCGAGCAATACCTTGGCTTCGTCGAACGATTCCAGACAACGTCGGAGCGATTCCGGATGCATAGTACCTCGAACGGGAGACTCTGGAGAGTCCCCATTATCCTATGCGTGGGGCCGGGCCACAAGCCTCAATCCGCACGAAGTTCGAGCGTCCCTTCGTTGTCCAGGGAGAGAATCATGGATCCTGGGGGAACGAAGGCGAGGGTGCGCATGGCGCCGTTGCCGATGGGCAGAGCGAAGTAACGATGCCCGAAGCGCGTTTCCCAGATCGCGACGTCGCCGGTCACCGTGCCGACGAGTAGCCGTTTTCCGTCCGCGCTCCAGGCGAGCGCCGAGATGAGCCGAAGCTCCTCGACCACAGTCGATTCGGGCTCGAAATCGGGCCCGAGAATCTGCACGCGACGGTCGGCGGAGAGGCCGACGAACGCGATGCGTTCACCGTGGATCGCCAGCAGCGCGATGCCGCGCGGATCGAGCGTCCGTTCGTCGAGCAGCTCGGAGCCGCGCCAACGTTTGAGCTTGCCGTCGAGACCCGCGGAGAGGAGCAGATCGCCTGCGAAGGCGAGGGCGGTGATTTCGCCGTCATGCCCGGGAAGGTCTGCAAGCAGTTTGCCGGCAATCGGATCCCAAAGGCGCAGACGGTTGCGTTCGTCGGCCAGGGCCAGGAGCGGCTGATCGAGATGCCAGGCGAGCAAGCGAACGCCGGGCTGGTCGGGGAGCGTATGCAGTTCGCGCTGCTCGAGGACGTTCCAGATCCGGACGCTGCCCAGCGCGGTGCGACTGCGCGCGGAGGTGGCGAGCGTGGCGCCGTCGCCGGAGAACGCGAACGCATGCACATTTTCGGGATGGGCCTGCCAGGTCCAGCCTGGCTTGCGATCCGAAAGGTTCCATAAGGTGATCTTGCCTACGTCGATTTCACCAGCGAGTCGGCCGCCATCGGGGCTGAGCGCACACACGCCCAGATCGCCGCGCGTGAAGAGTGCGGCCGGGTCGACGTCGAGATCCCAACGGCGTACGGATCCGTCTTTCGACGCCGAGAAGAGTTCGGTCGGTTTGCCGCCAAACGCCAGCGCCGTGACGCAGTCGCAATGGCCCAGGTAACGGCGTTCGGATCGAGCTTCCCCGGGGGCTTGCACCGAGATTTCGCCGGGGCGAACGCCTTCGATCTCCGCAAGGGCCAGCCGGCTGCCTTCGTGGTTCCACGCCCAGCGCGGCCAGGGGGCGCCCTTCACGCTCAGCGTTTCACACTTGCCGGGGACGTCCCAGAGAATCAGCCCGCGCCCGGCGTCGAGCGAGATCAGCCAACGCCCGGTCGGGTCGAACTCCATCCGGGTGACGACGTCGCCGTGCCGCCTGAATGTCGTCCATGCCTTGTTGTCGGCCAAGTCCCAGAGGACGATAGTCTGATCCCAGCCGGCGGTGGCGAGCCAGGTTCCGGTCGGATCGAAGGCCGCACACGCGATCGGGCCCGGGTGTTCTTCGTGCAGCAGCTTGCCGGTTTTGCGCGTGAGATCCCAGAGGACGACTTCGCCGGGGAGCTTTTTCTCCGTGCCGCTCCGAGGCAACTTGCCGACGCCGAGCACCGTTTGATCGGTCGCTCCCGACACCGAGACGAGTTGGGCGCCGGCCGGGTGAAACGCGACCTGCCCGATCGGTTGTTTGTGCACGGTCGGTAGCTCCTTGTCGTTCAACCAGAGCCTGACGCCGAGCGCCGAAACCCGGTGCGCCGCGTCGGCGCCGCTGACGCGCGCGGCGCCGACCTCGAGCGATTTCTCCCCCGTCTTCCAATCGACGCGCCACAGCGTGCGCGTCTCCTCGTCGGGCCAACTCGTCCAGGCGAAGAGTTGCGACTTCACGGGCGCCAAGTCGACGATCGGTTGATCAAGCTTGACGGCGCCCAGCGAGACGTCGGCGGCGAGGTTCCAGGCGAAGACTTCCTGTCCCGCGGCCAAAGTCAGGCGATTCCCCTCGACAAGTAGATGTTCGTAAGTCCGCTGCGGCACGGCCAAAGCCTTTCCGCCCCCCAGGCTGAGGCGCTTGAGGTAACGCCATTCCCAGCCGCGCAGCTCCGGTGGGCATGCGTCGAGTTGCGTGCGTGCCTGGCCCAGATCTTTGTGCACCGCAAGTTCGCGTTCGGCCTGCTGCACGCGCGCGAGGTATTCGTTGGCCTGATAGCGCCGCTGGTTCGCCTCGGCCTGAAGCTTGGCGACCGCCTCCGCATTGCGTGCCTGGCGCTCGGCAAAAGCGCGGGCCTCCGCCTGGAGCCAAAACCACGTCACCAGGCCGAAGCCGACGAACGTCACGAGCACGAGCGTCGCCAGCAACCCCGCGACCATCGGCCGGCGCTTTGCCCACATCCAACCGCGCTCCCAGCTCGGCACGGGCCGGGCGGCGATCGGTTCGCCTTCCAGAAAACGCGTCAAGTCGTCCGCGAGACCCTGGGCGGATCCGTAACGCCGCTTGGGATCCTTGTGCAAACATTTCAGTACGATAGTCTCCAGGTCGATGGGAATCTTCGACTGCAAACGCCTGGGGGGCGCCGGGTCGTCGGCGATTACCTGGCCGATGGTGTCCCAGACGGTTTCGCCTCGGAACGGCGGCCGGCCCGTTAGCATCTCGTAGAGAATCGCGGCCAGGGCGTAGACGTCCGCGGTCGGGCCGATCTCCTTCACCGCCCGCGCCTGTTCCGGCGCCATGTAGCTCGGCGTCCCCAGGATCACGCCCGAGAGCGTTTGGCTTTCGCCCACGTCGATCCGCTTGGCCAAACCGAAATCGGCGATTTTCGGCTCCCCTTCCACGGTGAGGAGCACGTTGCCCGGCTTGAGATCGCGATGGACGATGCCGCGTTCGTGCGCATGGTGCATCGCCAGTGCGAGCTTCTTGACCATCTCGGCGGCGGCGCGCGGCGGCCAGGGCTGGCCTTGCATCTTCTGGCTCAGCGTGCCGCCGGCGGCGAGTTCCATCGAGAAGAACGGTTTGTCGTCCTGATCGCTGACGTGGAAGATTTGCGTGATGTGCGGGTGTTGCAAGCTCCCCGCCGCCTCGATTTCGGACAGGAAACGCCGACGCTCCTGAAGGTCGGCGTGCCCCAGGATCATCTTGAGCGCGACCCAGCGCGACGGCTTCTCCTGCCACGCCTTGTAGACCACGCCCATCGCCCCACGGCCCAAGGTCGCCTCGACTCGGTAGCCCGCGATCCGCGGCAACGGTGCCGCGGGGACCGGATCGCCCAGGCCCTTGAGCGTCGGCGCTTCCGGAGCCGAGGTGTCGTCCAGACCCAGAAACGACTCGTCGGCCAGGGCGTCGTGCAGCAGGAACTGCCGACGCAGTCCCGCCTCCCACTGCGGGAAGCGCCTCAGGTATTCGTCGAGTTGGGGGACTTCCTTGCGTTCCTCGCGGAGAACGATTTCCTGGTAGATGAGATCGAGCGCGTCGGTCTCGGGGAGGTCGGGGAAAACGCGAAAAATGTCTTCGAGCGCGGGCGCCGAGGCGTGTTTCAGGGTACTGCGCAAGAGGGCCAAGCGCTGCGAGGGATGCAGCAGCGCGGCCTGCGCGACGAGTCGCTCGAGAGCAGGACCTGAGTCGGATAGGCTCATGGCATCGATTCTACCGTGGGACGCGGGGAGCGCCAGCCCAATTCTCCCAACTTCCGCCGGGAGCGCGGAATCTGTAACGAAGGCATCGTTGATGCGGGCAATGCCGATCGTTTGGATTGGCCGGGCGAAAGGCGGGATTTGCGGGATGTGCCGGTCGTTTTCAATTCTCCCGCGGCGCTCAAAATTCGATCTTTAGGGTAGGTTCCACGAGTGCCTTCTTTTAGGAGGGACGGCGCCGGGCGGAACAAAACTTCTCTTTGCTTTCTTCACGAAAGGGAATTCCTATGAAGCGTGCATGGATGCACTTCCTGGCTCTCTTGGCTCTGGGTTTCTCGCTGAAAACTAGCTACGCCCAGGATTACGTCGTTAAATGGTCCGATCAGAAAAATAGCCCTCCTCCGGCGCCGACCTATGTGATGGAATCAGTCGGCACGCCTGCCCCGATTACCCAAATAGCCTTCGACGAACCGCAACCGGCGACCGCTCCGCACGTGCTGCAAGGCCCCTCCTGCGAAGAACCCCGGTCACGCGGCGGCTGGTCCGCGGGCCTGGGTCTCATGATTCTGCAGCCGTCGTTTGAAAGCAATCCGGCGTTCTCGCTGGTGACCCCCAACATCGTCCTGGGCCCCGGTATCGGCGTCAACGTCCCCATTCGCCAGTACGACTTCAGCTACGGCATGGACGTCGCCCCCTCCGTCTTCATCGGCTACACTTGGGACAGCGGCATCGGCGTTCGCTCCAATTACATGCAATATCAGAACAACTCGATCGCTGCCGCCCAGGGCACGGCCGGTCCCACACTGGTAGCGCCCGGCTCGTTTCTGGCGGGAAGCCTGATCTCCCTGCTCACCGGTTTCGGTCCCACCGAACGTGCCGAAGCTCGTAGCGACATTCAGTTCCTGATCTTCGATTTCGAAGCGACCTATGCCCTTCAGACGGGTCGATGGTCGCTATTGGGATCTGCAGGTATTCGCTACCTGAATCTCAGTCAGTCTTACCGGTTCGACGTCACCTCGACCGACCCGGGCTTCGGCATCGATGTCTTCACGTTCTACGCCAACAACAACTTCAACGGCCTGGGCCCCACCCTTTCCGCCGAAGGCAAGTACCGCGTCAACGACTTCCTGCAGCTCTACGCCAACTCGCGCGGCAGCATCCTCTTCGGCGGCGGCTCCAGCACGGGCGGCTTCACCATCGCGGGTGGCCCCCTTTCTCTTAACCTCGAATCCACCAGCCATCGCTCCGACATCCTGCCGATCGCCGAACTTGAACTCGGTACCGAGTTCACCCAGACGCTCGGCCAGTTCAACTTCTTCGCCCGCGTCGGCTTCCTCGGCCAAGCGTGGTTCGGCGCCGACAACGCCACCCAGGGGCTCTCGACCATCCTCGGCAGCAACAACGGACCCCAGTCGAGCAACCTCGGCTTCTACGGCCTCTCGATCCGCACTGGCGTGTCGTACTAAACACCGAAAGCCCAGGGATGGCTATCCCTGGGTAATCCAAGGCCCAGGGATGTCATCCCTGGGCTTTTCGCATTTACTTAGTTTCCGGCAGACGCGAATTGTGAGAACGCCTTGCTCTGGCTCAAGAATCGACGCACGTCCGAGAGATGCACGCCCATTGACATCTTCGATTCACTGTGCTCGGCGGCGTGGATGGCGACCAACTCGCCCAGGTGGTTGCAGGTCGCGGCTCCCGAGTGCCCCTTGATGCCGGGCATGTCGCTAAAGAGCGTGAACGCTTCAGTCTTTTGGCCGTTGTCGTAGTTGGCCTTGAAGTTCTGTAGAAACTTGGTCGTCCCCTTCGAGAAGGTCCACGCCGACCCTTGCGCCGCTGGGCTGCCGATGCGGAAGACCTGATCGTTCACTGCCACCGAACTCTGAGCCAGCGGCATCGCTTCGATCCCGTAAGGGAGCGAATCGAGTTGAATCAGGGCCAAATCTTTCGCTGAGTCGCGGTGTAGTACTCGGCCGCTGCGGGCGAACTTTTCCCAGTTCTTGAAGTAATAGTCGCGATCGCGCATGACCTGGCCGTCTTGATAGAGCGGGAAGACGACTTGTACGCTGGAATTCTCGCGAACCACGTGATAGTTGGTCAGCACCAGCCGCCGCTGCACGTCGATGACCACTCCCGAGCCCGAGAGTTCGGGCGCGATGACCCAATTGCTACTGCGGAGTACGCGTTGGTACAGGCGATTCTCGTCGACCTGGGCCTGGGCAAGCGCGGTGACCACGAAGAGGGCGATCAGACTGCAAAGTTTCAGAAGTCGTTGGCGAATCATGGTAGCGGTTCCAAGCGGGGGGATTGGGGTGCGTCTACCAGACAAACGGGAGGAACGGGCACGAACAGACAAAATCTCGGAACATTTTTCGGATTCCTTCAAGTTTTCTTTCGTAGGACAAGCGGCTCGCTTGTCTTGCATGCCAGGCAAGCGAGCCGCTCGCCCTACGAATGGAGCCCCCGGGTCCTAAACGAATCAGGAACCTGGCAACAACGTCCGCTCGAGCACGGGCAGAAACTCGCGGAGAAACAGTTCCGTCTCCGACGGGCCTTCGACGTTCATTATACGCCGTTGGGATAGGTATAGCTTGAAGAGGAACGACTGTCCCGCGAAGGCCCAACGCGGCGAATCGGACGCGGTCCACCCGGCGCCCGCGTTCCACGACCAATAAAGGGCGAGGTCCGACGCCTTGGTTTTGGGCTTGCTGAACTGGGCCTTCCAGAAACTTCCGTTGGAAGTCTCGGATCGCTTGGGAGGATTGCGAAGTTCGTAGCCGACGCCGCCGTAACAAATCTCGGGCGTGTGGACGCTCATGCGCCCCGGTCGGCCGCACATGAGGATGACTTCGATCGGCTCGTGCCCCGGACGTTGATAGATGCGGACGAGATAGCTGAGGGCCCCGGTCTGCTCGAAGTCGGATTTGGGAATGTGCTCGGAATCTTTCCCATGCCAGGCGCCGACGTCATTCGGCACGCCGGGAAGCCGTTCGACGGCGGTGGTGAGCGCCGTACTGGTTTGCCAGCGGTCCGCGAGGGTGCCATGGACGATGCCGCCAATGAGCAGCACGACGAACGCGATGGCGAAGGCGGCCCAGCGCTGCATGGTTTAGCTCCCGATGTACTTGGCGCTCAGGTGCGCCAGCGTGTTCGGCGCCCCAATCATCACCGCGCCCAGCGACTTGATGCCCAGATTGTCGAGCCGACACTTGGCGGCAAACACCGCGGGACTTTGGCTCACGTCGCGCATCACCGCCAGGATCGACGCGTCGGCGTGCTGGCCCAGGAGCAAGGCGTCGGCGACCGCGAGCACCGGGCTCGAGTCGATAATGATAAAGTCGTATTGCTGTTTGAGTTGGTCGAGCATCGTACGAACATTTTCCTGCGCCAGGGCCTGAATCGCGTGTTGGTCCCAGTGCCCGGCCGAGATCATCCAGAGTCGGCTGATCTGCGTGCAGCGGACAGCTTCGCCGACGTTGATTTCGCCGCGCAGGAGTTCGCACAGGCCGGGCTCCAGGGGCAGACCGAAGAGTTTGTGGTTCGCGGGATTACGCAGATCGCCGTCGATGAGCAGCGTCTTCTTCCAGGCCCGCGCCAGGCTGGCGGCGAGCTGGCTGGCGAGCGACGTCTTGCCTTCGCCGGACGCGGCGCTGGTGACCAGCACGACCTTGGTCTGTTCGGCGCGGGCGGCGTGCAAGAGCATGGTGCGGACGGTATCGACGGATTCGTTGAGCTGCACCTGCCAGTGCGACTGCGCCTGGCCGTCCGCGAGATTCTTGCGGATCTTGGCGGGGAGCGGCGGGATCGTCCCCATGAGCCGAATGCCCAGGCCGTAACTGACGTCTTCAGGCCGGCTGATCTTACGGGTGCGAAATTCACTAAACGATATGAGCGAAACCACGAGCAAGCAGGCGAGCCCCGCGCCGCCGCCGGCGACCTTCATTTGCCGGGCGGTATCCTTCTGCTTGGGCGCCTGGGCGTTCTCGACGATGCTCACGCGCAAGTCCTTTTGGCGTTTGAAATCGATGTCCGCCAGCTGCTGCTTCGAAGTTTTCAGACTGTCCTGAAGCGCCTCGACTTCCTTTTGCTTTGCCGCCTGCGACGAACTCAGCGAGCTGTTGGGCATTTGATCGAGCGTCTTCTTGGCGTCTTCGAGCTTTGCAGCCAGATTATTCTTCTGCGACAGCGCCGTGTCGACTTCGAGTTTGAGTCTGGGGATTTCGTTGGCGAGCTTCGCCTTCTCGACGTCGCGGAGCCGGGATTCGATGAGGGGACGCAGGGCTTTCTTTTGTTCTTCGATGCGGCGCAGAGTGCGTTCGCGTTCGTCCTTGTACTTGGCCGATTCTTGATCGGCAATAATCGCCGGGGCCACCTTGTAGATGCTTTCGATAATGCCGTCAACGCGTTTAAGATTTTCAAGGTCCCTCATGATCAGCGGTTCGCTCACCAGATCCTTATCGACAGCGGCCGCCGAAAGCACGATGTGGCTCGGATTCGCGATCCACGACAAGTACGTTTCGAGCGTCTTGGTTTTGCTGATGAATTCGTTTTCCTTTTCAACGAGGGATACTTGCCAGCCTCCCATCTGCGAACGTTGGTAGTTGATGAGATCGGTATCCTTGGGCCGCAGCAGGCCCCCGGATTTGACGAGATCGTCATTCGCCTCGGCGAGTTTCCGCGCCTGATCCTTGACCTTCTTTTCCAGGGCCTCGTACTGTTCAGTTTGCAACTTGTAATCGGTGCTCTGGTAGTCCTTCTCGAACGTGGCGACGAGCGTATTGAGGATCAGCGCGACTTCCTCGGGATTGTCGCCGGAAAGCTGGATAGTGAGCGTTTCGGGGCCGACGTTCCAGTGCGTCTTGAGGGCCTTTTCGAGCCATTTAAGGTCGTCGCCGCTGTTCGTGCGAATGAACTCGAGATCGCGCAAACGTCGGCCATCGACGCCCTTGGCCGCTTCCTCTTTGCTGACATACTGGTCAAGCGTCTTCTGGAGATTGCTGGGAGTCTTCACATTCGCTTCGACCGTTTTCTTGAAGAGGTTGAAGTCTTGCTGCTCGCCTTGCGTGAAAGTGTTGAGCCCTTTGTTTTTCTGCGAAACGCCGATCCGTGCCTCAGCGACGTACTTGGCGGGAAACACGGTGAGCAGCAGCGCGAAGACGGCACAGCCGAAGAGGACGCCAAGGCAGACGGCGACGAGCCAGCGGCGCTGAAAGGCCTGCCAGAGCGAGCTGAAGTTGGGGGGCGCATTGATGCCGGGGGGCAAGCCGTTGCTGGCGGCGGCCTGATTGAGGATGAGCGTGGTCCGCATGGGGTCGATCTGATCGTGGCTGACGTTCATGGGGAAACCTCGCGTTTTGCAGGGAGCAGCAGCGTCCAAGCGGGGATCGGCGGAGCGTCGGGATCCTCGTCCGCCGGGGGGAGCAATCGATTCAGGAATTTTAGTTCAAGCCAAAGGATGAGCAGCGCGAGCGGCATCATGAGCCAGCCGGCGAAGTCGTGCATGATGGCGTTGCCGACCTTTTCTCCCCAGCTGTAGTGGGCCATGCCGGTGACGGTGATGCGAAGCACGTTGACGAAGACGGCGATCGGGATGGCGCTTGCCACCAACAAACAGCGGTCGAGCAGCGGCCCGGGAAGGATAATGGCGGCCGCGGTCGACAGGGCGAAGAACGTCATGAGCATGCCGAGACCGCTGCACGCCTCGGCGACGCCCAGGCGGATGTATGGGTCGACGGCCGTGGGATCGGGTTGATCGAGCAGGATCACATTCCCCTCGGCCGTCGCGGGATAGCCGAACGCTTGCAATCCGTAGGTGCTGCAGACGGTTGCGACTCGGCGCAGCGGGTGGGCGAGCGAGACTTCGACGCGGAACGGCAGCGGCAGCATGAAACACAAGAAAAGCACGCCGGGCCAGGCCCAGCGCAGCATCGGCCAACCGCCGACCCAAAGGACGATGCCGGCAAGACATACGATCAGCGAGCTGGCGTCGAGCCATTCCAGATCGAGGCGTACCGCGTAGAAACTGAGCGCCAGGCCGAGAAAAAGCAGACCCAACCCCCAGAACGTCGGCGTCCCCCCCGGTTCATACGCGTCGCGGCGCACCCAGAGAATGGCGAGCGCAAACACCGGCACCAGGAAACCATGCGAATATTGCGGGTCGTGCGTCCAGCGCTCGGCCATGGTGACGATCGTGGTCCAGTACGCCCAGATGAGCGTCGAAATCAGGCCGACGAACACACCGAAATCACGACCCGGATGGGACGTGTCGTCCTGGAAGAGGCCCAGGCCAGCCTTCGTTTTGGCGGGCAGTTCGTTCATGGGTGGTGGTTTGCATTTCCCTTAGAAACGGTTCAAACGTTACCGTCTCTACGGAGAGTATAAGTCAAAAAGTTTTGCCAGGAGTCTTTCCCGGCAAGAAAAGCGGAGCGGCGGCCTCCGGATCTTCCGATTATTCTATCACGCCGGATACAATTCATATTGGAAATCGTTCGCGAGTTGTGCGAAACTAAAGGCGAGTGCAAGATCAAGGGGGTTCGAAATCAAGCCACAGAGGACACAGAGAGCACAGAGAAAAAAAGACCCTGCCGCCCTGTCGGCTGAGTGTTTTTTCTTTAATTCTCTGTGACCTCTGCGGCTTGATTCTTCTGACAATTCCATTCTTGCCCGCGCCCCAAAAGGCACCCACCACCCTCCCGCGTTTCTGGAGCCGATCATCATGAGTTTGCGTCTGCTATTTACCACTCTCCTGTTGCTGCCGACCTCAATTTATGCGGAGGATTGGCCCGCCTGGCGCGGCCCTCGGCTCGACGGTTCCTCGAATGAGCCCAATCTCCCCGTTAAATGGAGCGCCACCGATAACATCGCCTGGAAGACGCCCCTCAAGGGCATCGGCCATTCCTCGCCCGTCGTCTCCGCCAACCGCGTCTTCGTCACCACCGCCATGCTCGAAGACGAAGGCGAAAGCAAACGCCGAATGCTGATCTGCATGGACCGAACCGACGGCAAAATCCTCTGGGAACGCGAAGTCCTGAAGTCGCCGCTGGAACCCAAGCACGGCCTCAACAGCTACTCGAGCGCCACGCCCGCCGCCGACGGCCGGCATGTCTTCGTCGCTTTCTCGCAGCTCCGCTTCAAGAAAGAAGGCGAGACGGCGCCCCAAAAACCGCGCGGCAGCGACGGCACTTACCTCGAAAATAACAAGAAGAACGAAAACTACAAAAACTACGCCTCGGAGATGATCGTCGCCTGCTACGACTTCGCCGGTAATCTCGTCTGGAAGACCACGCCGGGCCAATTCTACTGCCGGCACGGCTTCTGCTCGATTCCCATCCCCTACAAAGACACGATTATCCTGAACGCCGACCAGGACGCCGAGGCGTACGTCGTCGCGCTCGAGAAGGCGACCGGCGCCGAGCGTTACCGCATCCCGCGCGAGAAACGCATCCGCTCGTACTGCGCGCCGCTCATCGCCGAGGCCGGCGGCAGGATGCAGATGGTCCTCTCCGGCGCCGAGGCGGTCACCAGCTACGACCCCGATACCGGCAAACTCCTCTGGACCGTGCAGGGCCCGACCGAGCAGTTCGTCGCCTCGCCCGTCCTGGGCCAGGAACTCTTCTTCCTGACCGCGGGTTTCCCCACGTATCACAACATCGCCATCCGCGCCGACGGACTGGGCGACGTCAGCAAGACCCACGTCGCCTGGCACGAAAAGGTCAACAACAAACAGGCCGCGTATGTCCCGTCGCCAATCCTGCACGGCCCCTGGCTCTACGTCATTTCCGACCCCGGCTTTCTCAACTGCTTCGAAGCGAAGACCGGCGCCCGGCAATACATGCAGCAGCTGGGCCGGCATCACAGTTCCTCGCCGATCGCCTCGAAGGACTACGTCTACATCCCCGACGACGACGGCAATACCTACGTCATCAAGCCGGGCGCGGCGTTCGAGTTAGTCGCGAAGAACGAGCTCGGCGACAAGTGTTACAGCTCGCCCGCAGCTTCGGACGGGCAGCTGTTCTTCCGCACCGATCGCTGGGTCTTCTGCATCGGCAAGAAGTAAACAGTCGGCGAGCCAAGTCTCGTAATACTTCACGCGGGGCGAATTGATGCATCGGCATTTCTTACCGAGCCGGAAGCGTTAGCGACGATCTTCGCGAAATCGTCGCTAACGCTTCCGGCTCGGCAATGCAACGCCTCATTTCCGACCGCGCACAGTATAGCGTCTGGAGTGTGGGCGTTTTGCAATCGACCCGTACTCCAGGCGCTGACGCGACCTGACTCACCCAGCAGCCGGAGCCATCCCATGTCCGTCCTCTTCGCCAACGCGGGAACACCATTCATTTGGCTGCAAACGTTTCATCTCCTCTTCGGCAACATTCTGCTGGGTATGCTCGAAGCGAGCCTGATCACCGGCGCCTTTTGGACGATTCGCAACCACGTGCCCGGCATGATGGTTCTGGCCAACTACGTTTCGGCTGGTCTGGGAATGGCGCTGCTGGTGAGGTTCGATGGGATATTTCCTGATACGGACATCACCAACGAACGATCGCACTTCTGGATCCTGATGATCGTCGCCTATGTACTGACCTTGATTGTGGAATGGCCCTTCGTCTACTGGTGTCTCAAGGGCGAAGAGAATCGATTCGCCAAGAGCATCCTGGCCTCGTTCTACGTTCAGTCCGTGACGTACGTGCTCATGACGGGTCTCTATGCCTTGGTTTCGGGCGGCGGGTCGAATCTTACTGTCGTACCCGCTTCAGAAATGACGTTCCCCGAGAAACTCCACGTCTACTACATCTCGGCCGACGATGGCCACGTATATCGCCGAATGCTTGGGGGAGGGAATGCCGAACTCGTGAAGGAGCTTCAAGAACCCGGCGATTGGCTCTCGGTGGAGGGGTATTTTCGCGATTCACCGTGCCCAACGGGCAGGCTACATGCGCACTCGAAACGAGGCAGTGATGTCGTATTGGAAAAAGTGGATCTTAGTGAGTATCTCGATTTTTCAGAGTTGCCCAGGATACCGAACTGGTACGGCTATGTGACGCGTATGAACTCTTCATCAACGAAGGGCTGGCGCTTCTACAATAATTTCTGGCCGGGTAAATCGTTCCAGGGATCTAACCAAGCGACGGGCGACGAAGTCTACTACGGTCCCGCGACGATCTTCGGCAGCTTGGAAACGATGTATGCGACCCAGCTCGCGTCCGATCAAGTAATCTTGCAAGTCGGCCGCAATCAAATCTGTGCCGTCGATCCGGCCACCAAGAGGATTGCGCTCCTGTGGCGCGGCCGCGGACCCGTCGTGCTTTCGAGTAAGTGACGCGATCGCGGAAATCGGATGATCCGCGGTTCGGAACTTTTTACTTGCGTACCGCGCAGGGCTGCGGTACAACCCGATTGGAGAAGATTGAGACGGCTCGAACGCTAGCTTGGCGCTTGTCGCCAGGGGTGATGTTGCGTCACCCGAGGGAATCGCCGGTCATCCTTCGCAAGGAAGGCTGTTTCAGGCCCGCTGATCGGGGGGATGTCCCCCTGGTAGCCCGCGGGCTGAGGCAACCCCGTAGGTCGTGGTTCCGCGGGCCACCAGGGGGACATCCCCCCGGCGGGCCCGTGAGCCTTCCATGCCCCAGGTCTCGAAGTAGATTCGCGTCCGTCTCCCTCTCTCCAGGCGGCGCGCCGGCTCCCCCCGGCCGCCGCTCAATTTTTGTTGCGAGGCGACGATCCGAACGCCCATGGCCATCTTGCTCAAGCTCGCCGACCTCCGCAAAGCCTACGAGGCGCGTGATCCCGCGCTCGTCGAGATGTTTTTCGATCTTTCGACGCAGGAATACCACGGCCTTCCGCCTCCTCCTGCCGAGTGGTCGCAGATTCAATCGCAGTCCTTCGCTCAACCCTCGTTTTCGGAACTACGCAACCTGCCCGGGGACGAACGCGCGAAACGGCGCAGCGAGATGGTCGCCGCTCTCGAATCAAAAACCGACTTCCCGCAGGCGGAACCCTATCGTCTTTACCAGATTCTGCTCGAGCTGTGGAACGATCCCAGCGACTACGCCCGCCAAACGCTGCTCAAGATCATCTCGACGGCGCGAATCGCCTACGGCGTATGGAAGGGACTCAAGCAGATCTTCAAGGAGGCGGAGGCGAAGAACGATCTGGAGATGTTCGCGGCCCTCGCCGTTCGTTTCGACTTCGCTTACGCCGCCAAGGACTTCGGCACCGTCTCCGAAGCGACGCTTGCCTACGTCGTTCGTCGAGGCTGGCGCTATCTGCGTCGGCTCGGACAAAGTCTGCCCGCGGTCTACGTCGATGCCGCGTGCGAATTCCTGGCTCGATATTCCGATTGCAATTGGCGGCGGACCTGGATCGCCAATCACATCCTCGCCCATCACACGGGCGCCTACGGCCGCGGCGGCTTCCGCTTGCCCAAGCCGATCACCGACACGGGCTGCCGCGCCTTTCTGCCGCTCTGGCAACGCACGCCTCGGCCCCTTCTGTCCCTCCTTGAACGCGCACGCAGCGATTACATCCGCCAATTCGCCGTCGACGCGCTGCAGGCGGACTTCCGCACGCAGTTACGCGACATCGAGCCGCTCTGGGTGCGCCGACTCGTGCCTCTCGGTAGCGCGGCTCTCGATCGTTTCGTCGTTTGGCTTCTGCAGAATGTGCCGCGCTTCGAACAGTCGGCGTTCAAAATGCTCGGGTTGCATGAAGCGGTGTTACGATTGGTCGATTCGCCTGCCTCCGAGGCCCGCGCCTACGCCGCCGCGTACGCCCGTGTCCACGCCCGCGATTTGCCGCTCGCGGAGTTATCGCGGCTCGCCCACAATTCGCATGAAGGGGTACGTCAACTCGTAATCGATTTGCTCGGCCAGCGCGAGCCGCGCAAGGAAGTCGGCCTCGACGCGTGGGGGCGTTTGCTCGAAACCCCGTGCCACGCGTTCGCCGCCGAGATTTTGCGCAAAACCTTCGGTCCCGCGGAACTGACCCCCGCATGGTTTCGCGAACGACTCTTCAGCCGATCCGCGTCGGCGTTCGCGTTTGCCGCCGAGAGGTTGCCGCAGGTTCACCAGCCGGCGACGCTGGGAGCGGGGTACTTTCAGGAAATCTTCGAGGCGTGCGAAGATCCCGACGACCCGGGCCATCCGCGTGCCAGCAACTTCGCCCTGGCGCAGCTTCGGCGTTTCGATCGGCAGACGCTCCCCGTGCCGTTCCTGCGTTACGCGCTCTTGCATCCGCTGGGCCGGGGGACGATCGTCGAGTGGATTTACCAGGGGGAACTAAGCGCCGCGGCGCTCGGCGTGGAGTATCTGAAAACGCTGGCGCAGCGGACGCGTTGGGACGCAGACGCGGAGATCGCCGAGCTGCGCCGCAGCAACCGACTTTGGACTCGACGTCTGAACTTTCCCGAGGACTTGCGAGGGATACTCCTGAGTTGGCTCGCCGACGTTCGGCTCTTCTCGGCCGCGGAGATCGGTCGCGATTGGCTGCTGGAACTGGTGGCCAGCAGCGACCGGGAGATCCACGATTTCGCGGTCGATCGGCTCATCAAATCGTTCGCTCCCGCCGACTTCGCCGATGCGGCGGCCGAGGTTGCGAGCGCGGGCCCGATCGATTTGCAAGGAGCGACGTTCGTCTTTACCGGCAAACTGGCGACGATGACGCGCGAGGAAGCCGAGGCGAAGGTCTCGGGCGTGAAGGGCAAGGCGCTCTCGGCCGTCTCGGCGAAGCTGCATTATCTGGTGATCGGCGACGAGGGTTCGCCGCTGTACGGCCAGGGGCGTAAGGGGTCGAAGCAGACGAAGGCGGAGAGCCTGAACGCCGGGGGCGCCAACATCCGCATCGTGTCGGAGACGGCGTTTCTGCAGATGCTCGCGGGGAAGGCGGCCCGCGCGTCCGACGATGCAGGGATCGCCGGTTGCGAACGGCTCTGGAGCCTGGCGATCGCCGCCGGGCCCGCGCAGGCGCCGCTCGGCGTCTTCGCACGCAAGTACATGCTTCGGCATCATCGTGACATCTGCCTGTCGCAAACGGATCGCCCCGTCGACCCAGGGCACGAAATCCCGGAAACGTTCCTGACGTTCGCCCGCTTCGAGCCGCTCCTGGCCGACCATCGCAAGCCGCTGCGCGACTTCGCACTGGAGATCGCGGCATGGGAGTTCGCACGCTGGGCGCCGACCGGGCCCGAACTCGTCGCGCTGTGCGAGCTGCCGTTCGCGGAAGTGCGCAACTTCGTCGCCGAAAGTCTGCTCGCGGCCGAAGACCCGAAACTCCGTCGGCGCCGCGTCGATCCCGCGGTTCTCCCGGCCGAGGCGGTCTATCGTTTCTGCGAATCGCTCAATCCCGGGGCACGGGCGCTCGGCATGCAGCTCATCGAGCGTCTGCCGGCCCTGCGTCAGCCGGACGATCTGTTTCGCCTCACGGAAAGTCCCGATCGCCAGGTGCGAGCGTTCGCGGTTCGCATCCTGTGGGGCCTGCAGCGCGTCACGCCGGCGCGTCAGGAAGCGCTGCGCGACTGGCTGAGGCGGACGCTCTTCGCGATTCCGCCGGGACGGATGCCGCCGGTCGACGAGCACGATCGTGCGCTGGTCGCCAAGCTTCGGCCGCTGGCTGCGCGGAAGGCGAAGCTCGCGCTCATCGACATCCTGCGCGACCTGGCGCTGAACGACGTGGTGCTGGCTCGGCTGGTGGAGCCGATCTTCGTGGAGTTCATGGAATCGGTCGGCGTGAGCGAACGGGCGGCGTGTCTGGTCGCGGTGACTCAGCTACGCCATCGACATGCGGAACGAACCTTGCGGAGCATTTAGTGAGTGCCGAAAAATACCTCGCGATTCACGGCGACCTCCAGCGCGTCCGCGCCCTGGAAGGCCGGCTCGCGCTGGTCACCCGGCACGCCGAGAACGTCGCCGCGGGCCTGTACTTTCTCGACGTCGACGCCGCACAACTCACGACCGTCTCTTATCCTGCGGGCTTCCACGATTTCGTCGTCCTCGGCAAACAACTCTTCCTCGCGGGCGGCGACGACCAGCTGCTCGCGGTTGTCGACGGCAAGCTCAGCGTGCGCGGCCCCTTGCCCGCGAGCGTCCGCGCCCTCGCTCCGATTCGCGGCGATCGTCTCGCGGTCGTCGCCGGGACGCAACTCCATGTCGTCGATCCCGCGAGCGCCAAGCTTCTGCAAACGCTGGACCTCGAGGACGCCGGGACGTACGTCGCGGTCGCTCCGACGCTCGATTGGCTTGCAGTCGGCATGGAGAACGGCAGCGTCGCGATCTTTGAATGCGAAGCCAAGGAAGCGTGGACCTGTAGCACCGCGCAGCCGTTACACGAGGGCGCCGTCCATGCCCTCTTGTTCGAGCCGCACGAGCTGCGACTCTACTCCGCGGGGGCCGACAACAAGCTGCTTTCGTCGCACGCGCGCGGCGTGCTGGAACCCGAAGACCGCGGCCGGGGCAACGTCCATTCCGAGCCAATCGCGGACCTCGCTGGCTGGGCGCACGAGCGATTTTTCAGCGGCAGTCGCGATGGGACGTTAAAAGCCTGGCCGCTCGGCGTCGCCGTCAAACCCGCGGGACAGAAGGACGCCGGGCCCGTTCTCGGGTTGACGCTGCACGACCTGCACGGCAAGCCGCACCTCGTCCTGCGCTGTGCGGACAACTCGCTGCGTATTTTCAGCCTCGACGACCAGGGCAAGATCGGCGAACGCACGCACGTGTTTCACGGCGCCCTCGATTCGGCGCGGCACGAACTGCAGCAGCCCGACGGCCAGCGCCGCGAGACCGCCCTGCGCTCGCTCAGCCAGTTCCCCGACGCGCCGAGCATCGACTTGATCGCGGCCCAAATGGAGCGCGACGCCGACCCGCGCATCCGTCTGCTCGCGGCCGAGCTGCTCGCGAATCTGCGACACCCCCATGTCACGGCTGTCCTCGAAAATGGCCTGAAGAACGACAACGAAGCCGTGCGCGGCGTCTGCTTTCAAGGGCTGCGGCGTCAGCTTGGCGACGCGAATCTGCGCCCGCTGGAACTTGCCCTGGCCACGAAACACGTCGACCTCGGTAAGTTCGCGGTGCAGGCGCTCGAGGTGCTCGCCGCCACGGATCTGTTAATTGGCGCCCTGAACAATCGCGTCGAAACGGCGGCGCTGGCGCTCTTCGCGCTGGAACGTTTGCTCCCGGCCGACTCGCCCCAGGCCGATCTGCACGCGCTCACGGCGGAGACGCGCGAGATTCGCCGGCTCGGCCTCGTTCGTCTCTATCATCGCCGAATGTTCGATCGGCCCGAGGCGCTCGTGCCGCTCCTGGCCCGGCTGAACGACACGGCCGAGGTGCGAGCGCTCGCCTTTTTGTTGCGCGTTCAATCGAGTCCGGCGCTCGCCGATGCCCTGCGTCACCGCGATGCCGACGTGCATCGTCAGTTCAGCGAACTCGAAGCGACGTCGCCCGAAGGCGTTGCCTCGGCTCAAGAACCGGGCCCCGCGCCTGCATTCCCGACGGCGCCGCTCACCGCGGAAGATCTGGCGCCGCTTCTGGAGGCGGCGGTGAGCCGTGACGCCAGCAGCGCGCTCGCGGGCGCCAAGGGGCTAGCGGCGCTGCGCGATCCGCGCGCCTTCGGGCTCCTCATGCAGTTCGGCGCCCACGAAAAGCCGGGCGTGAAAGTTCAAGTGTGTCGAGCCCTGGGATTGCTGGGCGATGCGCGTGCGGCCCAGCGGTTGGCTGGGATGCTGGAGCAGGCCGCGCCGATCCGCGATGCCGCGTTCACGGCGCTGGAGGCGATCTTCGCCGCGACTCCGCTCGAGGCGGCGCGGACCGGATTGGCGTGTGCTCATCTCGACGTCCGCGCCCGCGGGTTTCGACTCGTGCTCGAGAACCTGCGGCGCCAGGCGCCGACCGATGGGGACCGCAGCCTCCTCCTGCGCGTCCTGAACGACGACGATGGCAACCTGCGCCGCGAGGCGTTCAAAGCCTGCCTCACGCTGCCGAATCTGGGGAGCCCGGCGGAGACGCTGCGTTTCATTCGCCAGAGCATCCACGCGGACGTTCGCCGGGAGGCGCTCACCGAAGTGATGGCCCAGGCGACCGCCGAGTGGGCGTGGGCGTTGCTTCTCGAGTTTTTGCACGATCCCGATGCCGGTCTGCGGAAGGAAGCGTTCGAGTTCGCGTGCAAGAAGTTCAAGGATCCGGAACTCGAGATTCGCAGCGAAGCTTTGCGCTCGAAGTATGCCGACGTGCGTCAACTGGCCGTCGCAAGCCTGATCGCCAAGCGGACGAAGCTGGCGCAGAAACTTCTCGTCCGCGTCTTGAACGACACAGAGCCGGCGCTTCGTCTGGCGGGGTTGGCGGCCTTGGTCGACGCCGACGCGCGGGCGGAGTTGTTGCGGGCGCTGGAAAGTCCCCACGCCGACGTGCGTCTGGAGGCGGCAGGCGCCCTCGCGAAACACGGCCTCAGCGAAGCTCTCGACCCGCTGCTCGCGGAGGTGCAAACGCCTCGTCCGAGGGACGACGTCGGCCCCTGGCAAATCCGCGTGCTGAGCGCTTTGCGCGGCTTGCAAGAACTGGGCGACTCGCGCGCGTTCGCCGCCGTCGGGCCGCTGCTCGATTCGTCCGACAAACTCGTAGCCGCGCAGGCGAGCCATTGTCTCGTCGGCCTGGCGGACCCCAGCCTGATCGCGAGTTTACGGCCGCTCTTGTCTCACGCGAATGCCGACATTCAGCGCCGCATCGCCCTGGCCCTGGCGATTGCAGGCGATCCGGAGATCGTGGGCGTCGTGCTGTCGGAATCGTCGCGCAGTGCGTTCACGCCAGCGGAATGGCTGGTTGCGACAGGGGTATGTCAGCCGGCCGGAGACGAACGGCTGGCCGGGGTTGCGAGCACGCGTTGGCTGCTCGCGCTGCTCTTGCGCGACTGGGCTCGTGCGGACGCCCTCCCGGCCGGCATTTTGGCGGCGGCCGCGAGTCCGCACGCCGAGGTTCGTTTGCAGGCCGTCGGCGCCCTCCGTTTCGTCGGCGCTCCGGTGCGACTCGCCGCGTATCTTCACGATGCGTTCAACCTGCGCCCGCGCAAGAAGCCCTGGACCGTGCCGCTCGAAACGATTCGCGCCTTCGCGGAAATGTTGGCGTTCGCGACCGGGCAAATGCTGGCGCGGACGCTTGCCCTCGTGCCGCTGCTTGACGAGACGGAGCAAACGCCCTGGGATCAGGCCTGGCTCGGGCACAGCAAACGATTCGCTTCCCAGATTGCCGTCATCAAGGAACGCCCTCAGTCCGAACTCGCGGGGGCCGGCGATTACGAATCGATCGCCTTCGGCGCCCTGCTAGGAATGTTGCGTGCGACGAACGACGCGGACCTCCGCGCGCCCCTCAAACTGGCGACCGAGATGGCGGCGCAGAACCTTAAGCTGCGATCCGCGGCCCAGTCGGCGCTCGTACCGTTGCTCGCGCATCGCAGCCAGGAAGTTCGATTCGCCGCGTTCGACTTTTTGCGTCAGCATTCCAGCGACCTCCAGACGCTCGCCCGGCAAGCGATCGACGTCGGCCATGCGGACCTCGGTTCTCGGGGCATCGAACTGTTGCTCGCGGAGCTCCCGGCCGAGCGTCGCCGGGCGGCGCTGCTCGAGCTGATGCGCGGACACCTGGGCGCCGAGGCGTTCAAGCTGGCCTTGCAGCAGATGGCAAAAGCGGACGCAGCGCGGGCGGCGCTCGCAGCGCCTCAACTTGCGCTGCAGCTCTTCGCGTGCCGTTGGCTTGCCGAGAACTACGAGCGCGAAGCGGAGGCGCCGGCGCTGTTGCGCAGTGCGCTCGAATCGCCGCACCGGGAGGTTCGGCTGGCCGCCTCGGATACGCTCACCGCGCGCAAGGATTCGCAGGCCTACGAGCCGCTCGTCCGGATGCTGCGTTCGGCGCCCGACGAGTCGAATCTGATTCTCGCGATCTTCGCCCTCAGGAATCTGGGAGACGGACGGGCGCCGCTCGCGCTGCTTGAGCGGCTGCGGCAAGATCGCGTTACCTGCGTCGAATCGCTCATCGGAGCGATCGGCGACTTCCGTCGTCCCGCAGTCGTCGACGCGCTGCTGAACTGGGCGACGCCGCTACGGCTGCACGCCCAGGCGTATCGAGCCGTTCTCACCATCAGCGGCTACGACCAGTGGATCGAAGACATCGAGGACGACGATGCCGATCGCGCGAGGGACCGCGAACAGTTCCCGCGGCACGACCCGATCCTCGCGAAGCTCATGCAGCACGCCATCGGCCATCGCGAGCAGGCGATTCTCTACGAATGCCTGCCGGGAGCGCGCTGGTCGCGCAGCCATGAGCTGGAACCGATCCTGTCGCAACTCGCGCATCATCGCGAAGACGCCTTGCGCCGCGGCGCTGTGGAAGCAATCGGCTGGCGCGCCCGCAAACGTCAGTCCCCCAAGGAGCCGCTCATCCGCGGCTTGCGGCACGCCGACCCCGTCACGCAGTTCATTGCAGCTGAAGGGCTGGCGCACGTACAACGAGGCGAAGGTCTGGCGATCCTCACGTCGGCCGTCGAGTTCATGCCGGACCTCGACTTGCGACAGCGGGCTGTCACGGCTCTGGGCGAACTGGGGGACGACCGCGCCTTCGATCTCTTGTGGAAGCTCGCCAATGAGGAAGGCCACGCCTTGCGCTGCCAGGCGATCGAGGCGCTTGGCGCCCTCGGCCATCGCCATCCGCGCGAGCAAGTCGTGACGCTGCTCGAAAAGGCCGCGGTCGGCGCTGAGGAAATGCGCAGCTGCGGCATCAACGGACTGCGCCGGCTCAAGCTCCCTGTCGGTTGGGATGCGCTCTTCCGCGTGATCGAAGAGCTGAAACGAATGCCTCCCGACTACAGCCTGATCGATCCGCTCGAGCGCGCCATCGAAGCGCTGACAGAGGACGTACGCGTCTCCACCCATGAAACGCTGCTGCGCTGGCTTCGCAGCGCCGGCAATCGCATGCATCCACCGCTCCCGGAACGGGTCTCCTTTGGAGCGGTCTTGAAGGCGGCGCACGGGGCGCTGGGCGTCCATTCGCTCGAACCCGATTACGCCTGGCTCGGCAGCGGCGGCGAGGAACTCGACCTGCGCGATACCTGCCTCACCCGCGTCGGCGAGCGCGGCGAGCCGGCGCGGCTCCTCGGCCTATTACCCACGGCTGCACCCAACGTTTGGCCCGCGCTCGCGCAGATCCTGCTCACGCGCAACGGCGTCGCGTCTGAAGCCGTTCTGGCGGCGCTCGATCATCCTCATCCCCGGCCCGTACGAGTCGCCGCCCATCTTCTGGGGCGCTCCAAACCGGTGCCCAGGGACGGCCTGTCGACGCTCCTCAGGGCGCTCGCCAAGTGGCTCAAACTCTGGCTCGAACGCCGTCAGTGGATGCAGCGGCACGGCGTGGAACACGACGCGGATCTGCAGGAACAAATCGCGTGCATTGAGACGCTCCTGTGGACGGCGAAGAAGCTCGGCGCGCCCGCCGATCGCCTCAAGCCGGTGGCCGAGGCGTTCCCGCATGATCCGTATTATCGCAGCATTCGGCGGGCGGTGTTCGACCTGATCGCGCACAGCACGCCGAGCCCGGTGACGGCGAACGTGCTCGAGCAGGCGATCTACTCGGACGACGCGGAGCTGCGCCGCCTCGCCGCTCTGGGCTTGGTGCGTCAACAGCCGAGAACGTCGTCGGACTTGGCGGACCGGATCGTCTGGGATCACACGGCCTTTCAGCGTTTCTTGCAAACGCCCGACGTCGTTCGCGGCGAGACGTTGCGGGCAGGATTGGAGTCGCCGCACGCGCAGGGCCTGGCGCTGGCGGAGATCGTAAAGCGGCGCGATCGCGAAGGGCTGCTCGCCGTCGCGGAGAATGGGCAGCTCGCGGAATCGGCTCGGCTCGGCGCGCTGGAGGGGCTGGCGCATCTGGGCGACGAGAGCGTGGAGGTAAACCTGCTCGCGTTGGCCCGAAATCCTGCCGAGTCCGATGAAATTCGTAAGACGGCCTGGCGTGGGTTGTACCGTTCGCGGCGCATCGGGAGGAAGGCGCATGGCTGAGATCGACGACGAGGCGGCGCGGACGCCGATCGCGCTTTCCTACGCCGGCGCGAGCCAGGTCGCGGGGGGCGAGGTCGCGCTGGTGGGCGATCTGCTGCGTCCGCCGGTCGCACTGGCGGGTCGGGTGCGCCAGCCGTTGCTGCTGCGCGAGGCCCTTTCCGCCCTGTACGCCGTCGTCGCCAGCGATTATCGTTACCACCCCAAGGACCGCACCGCCTACCTCGCGTACTTGCGTCTCAAGAAAGAGTCGGCCGGACTCGGGCTCTGGCAGGCGCAGCAGGCCTACTTCTCCTGGCTGCACCGCACCGATCCGCTGGCCGCGATGATCCTCGACCCGATCGTCGCCGTCCATCCCGACGGCGTGCTGTTCGAGGTTTTCAGCAAGGACGAAAGCAGCTACGCCCAGCTCCATCTCGATCACGCGCTCTTCGAACTCGATGCCGAGCCGACCTTCGGCGTCACCAACATCGACTTCAGCCCGGCCCTGTTCGACGGCCTTGAGCAGATGCGCAGCTACCGTGCGACGCATTTGAGCATCGGCTCCGCGAGCGTCGGCGTGACCACCAGCGAGACCCGGCCCGTTATCGAGAAGAAACTGAACGTCCCCGACGCCTGGCTGCGCGGATTGCTGCAGGTGCAATCGGCCGCGTCGCTGCCGCTCTTGCGTTTCAAGCTGGCGCCGATGGACGTTTACAACGTCCTTCGGCATCTCCGCATGCATGCGGATCAGAAGGGCAAACGGCGCGGACTGCGCGTCGAACTCGTCCCCGGCGAACCGGCGCGACTCGTGCTCGAACCATGGGAGACGGTCCTCGCGAGTTCGGCCGGCATCTACCAAGGCTCGGTCGCGCGCGTCGTCCGCATCTGGGGCCGACGCCGGCTCCTGCTCATGCAACGGCTCCTGCCGTACCTCGAGACGATCGACGTCTGCGTGCTCGGTTCGGGACTACCGAGCTTTTGGATCTTCCGCGGGCAGGGCGTGACGCTGACGCTGGGGCTCACCGGCTTCACCGCGGCGAACTGGTCGCAGGCGCTGCAGTTCGATCTCCTGTTACCGCGCCCGACGGAATCGTCGGAGAATTTACTGACGATCATCAAGTACCTCGCGGCCGGCCTGTGGTCCGCGAGTTTCGCCGATCTCAAAAAGGGGACGCAGCTCAAGAAAACGGTGCTCGCCGAGACGCTGCAGCGCGGCTGCCAGGAAGGCCGGCTCATGTTCGATCTCGCGCGCGACGTGTACCGCCTTCGACCGCTGGTGGAGACGCCGCTCGATCTCGTGAAGTTGCAGTATCGTTCGCCACGCCAGCGCGTGGCCCACGACCTCGCGCAACGACAACAAGCCATCGAGCTGGCGCCGGAGAATCGCATCCCAGGGACGGGACTGGAACTGACCGGCAAGGTGACGGTCGCCGAGGATCGCCGCGATTATCGGCCGCAGTTGCTGCTAGGAGACGAGGGACAGGTGCTGAAGGCGGAATGCACGTGCTCGCTGTTTCGCAAGCAGGGGCTCAAGGCCGGACCGTGCGCCCATCTCATCGCGCTGCGGTTGGCGTGGGCGCAGGAAGAGAAGCGACGCGGCGAAGGCGCCGAGGCCCGGCAGCTCGTCACGATCGAGACGAAGGCGTTCACGCGGCGGGACGCTCACGGCGAGCGCGTGTTCCAGGTGACGCTCGATCGGCAGAAGATGATCCTGCGCTGGGGCGACGCCGGGCAGGATTTGCGCCGGCAGACGCTGAAGTTCCCCAGCGTGGACGCGGCGCGCACGGCGTATTTCGCCCGACTGGGCGAGTTGGCGGACGCGGGGTTTCTCAGCGTGACGGGAGATTGACGTGGCGAAGCAGGCGGATTTGCAGGCGCTCTGGCAAGCCATCATGCAAGCTGGCGGCATCCCCGCGTACATTCAGAACGAACTCAAGTCCCGCGGTTTCCTCGTCCAGCACAAGGAACCCAAGGATCTTAAGGAGAAGGAACTCGAGGCCTACAAGAAAGCGCGGAAGCAAGAATCCCTGGAGCGACGGAAGCTCGCGCGGCTGGCCTGGCAGGCGTATCGTGCCCAGAACATCGTCCATCTCGGCGAGGGCGTCTTCTGGAGCGACGACAAGAAGCCCGACCGCTACGATCTCGCCAAGGGCCCCGAACGCCTGGCGGAGCTGGGCGTGCCGCAGATCGAGGGGCCGAAGGAACTTGCCGAATTGCTGGGTCTCACGCTCAGCGAGTTGCGTTGGTTGACGTACCACCGCGACGCGGCGGTGCGAATTCATTACCGTCGTTTCACGCTCGCCAAGCGCGACGGCTCGCCCCGGCCGATCTGGGCGCCGCTCCCGAAGTTAAAGGCGGCGCAGCACTGGATCTTGCGCAACATCGCGGAACGGCTCGTCGTTCACGGCGCCGTCCACGGCTTCCTGGCGGGCCGGGGGACGCTCAGCAACGCCCGCAGCCACATCGGCGCCCGCGTCGTGCTCAAAATGGACGTGAAAAACTTCTTCCCGACCGTGACCTGGCGGCGCGTGAAGGGCGTGTTTCGCAAGGCGGGTTATGGCGAGCGCGTCGCCACGCTGCTCGCTCTCTTGTGCACCGAGGCGCCGCGCGAGGTCGTCGTGCATCAAGGGACGACGTACTACGTCTCGCTCGGCCCGCGCTGTTTGCCGCAAGGGGCGCCGACGAGCCCGGCCCTCACCAGCACGCTCTGCCTGCGACTCGACCAGCGCCTGACGGGATTGGCGTCGAAGCTCGGCTGGCGTTACACCCGCTACGCCGACGATCTGACGTTCAGCCTCCCCGCAGATTTCGCGGGCGAGCCGAGGCTGGCGAAACTGATCGGCTTCGTCAAGAAGATCGCGGCCGGCGAGGGTTTTCGCATCCATCCCGAGAAGACGCGGATTGCCCGGTCGGGAGGCGCCCAGCGCGTCACCGGCCTGATCGTGAACGGGCCCGAGTCGCCGCGCGTGCCGCGCGACGTGCGCCGGCAACTGCGGGCGGCGATCCATAATTTGCAGCAGGGCAAACCGCTCCGCGCCGGGGAATCGATCGAGCGACTGCGCGGATTGGCCGCGTATGTCTGCTTGACACACCCCGACCTGGGCCGCAAGATGATGCAAGCGTTGCAAACCCTCGCCGACACCGCCCCCCACTCCCCTTAATCCCATGCTCCGATCCTTGCTCGCACTCTTTCTGCTCCCTGCGTTCCTCCAGGCCCAGCCCGGCAAACTCGTCGAGTGGGAAGGTTGGTCCTTCCGTTGGTCGATGCGCAAGGTCGAGGGGCTCGTGCTCACCGACGTTCGCTATCAAAATCGGCTCGTGCTCAAGTACGCGGGGCTGGCGGAGATCTTCGTGCCGTACGACGAAGGTTCGCCTCGCCCCGTCGATCTGACCGACGGCGGCTTCGGCAAGCGGCGCGAGGTTTTGCAACCGGGCATAGACTGCGCCTCCGGCAACTGGTGTAAAGCGTTCGATGCCGACGGCAATGTACCCAAAAAGGCCAAGCCTGCGGTCGTCATGCTCCATGAAGAAAATACCGGCGTCAATTATCTCGGCATCCATGGCCGAGTGCCCGGCAAGATGCTGGTGCTGTGGAGCGCCGCCTGGTTCCCCGGCGGCGAGGACGGATACACGTACATCCTGCGCTGGAAGTTCCGTGACGACGGCACGATCGTCCCCGAGATCGGCGCCACCGGCGTGCCGCAGCACCTTCAAGAGGGCGACGGCACGCCGTTCGCGCCGCTCGTGGGGACGAAGAAGGACGGATCCAAGGTGCGGGCGCCGGGGCATGTGCACAATTATCTCTTTCGGCTCGACTTCGACGTCGATGGGCCGAGCAATACGGTCGAGGAATTCAACTGGGTGAAGGAGACCGACGCCCGTGCCAAGCCGACCTGGACGCCGATCAAAACGGAATCGGGTCGCTCGTGCAACCTGGAGACGTTCCGTTCGTGGCGCGTCGTCAATCATGCGTCGAAGAACGCCCTGGGGCTGTCGCGTTCCTACCAACTCGTCCCCGGCAACACCGGCATCTTCCGCGGCCAGAAAAGCGAGCGCGGGCTCGACCACGATCTCTGGGTGACGCGTTCGCATCCCAAGGAAATCCCGTACTCCGCGAGCGACAAACGGACATCCATGGACGCGCTGCCGACGTATAATAACGGCGAGGCGACCGAGAACGCGGACGTCGTCGTGTGGTACTGGCTCGCGTTCCACCATCAGCCTCGCTCGGAAGATTACGTCTATCAGCCGATGGCCTGGCGCAGCTTCGAGTTGATGCCGCGCGACTTTTTGGACGGGTCGCCGCTGAAGCCGAGCAAGTAGTTTAGGGGGCGCTTCAGAAACGAACAAAAACCTAACCACAGAGACACAGAGGGCACAGAGAAGGGGAAGAAAATGCAGAGCATGAGTAGCTTTTCCTTCGCCCTCCCATTTCTCTTATTCCTTTTCTCTGAGCTCTCGGTGTCTCTGTGGTTAAGCATTTTGAACATCTCTGGAATGCCGGCAAATAGGAACAATCATGGCGGCATCCACCTGGCGTCAGGCGTCTCCGGCTCCCGACGGGAAGCATGCGTCTTCCAAGAAGGCGCTTCTCTTCGTGCTGGCGGGCGTGATGTTGGCCATCCTTGGAACGCTCGCCGCCTGGGTGCTTTACCCCAAAGAAATCAAGCCGCCCCATTTCGTGACGCTCGCGGTCCGCGAGTACAAGTCGCCGTTGCTCCCATCCAATCCGCAGGCGGTGCAGGATAGTCGCCTGCTCCTCCAGCGTTTTTCCGGCAAGAAAGCCGAGGGCTACGTGAGCCAGGAGAGCGATTCGTTCCGCGAACTCTTGCGCGGCCTCAAGCAGACCAAGGAAGAGACGGCCATCCTCTATCTCACCGCACTGGGACGCAGCGAGGGAGACGACGTCTACGTCCTCCCCGGCGACAGCCATCCCGATCAGCCTGATCGCTGGATCAAGCTCGGCGAAATCCTGGCCGCGTTCAATGAATGCCCCGCTCCCCACAAACTGCTGTTGCTCGACCTGATGCGTCCCTGGCACGACGTGCGGCTCGGCGTTCTTCAGGAAAACTTTGCCGACCACGTTCACGAGTACCTCGCCAAGCAAAATCTCACCTACCCGATCTTGCGTTCGTGCGCCGGCGGTCAGGTTTCTCATGTTTCCGAGGAATTGGGGCACTCGATCTTCGCCTACTACGTCGACCGCGGTTTGAGCGGCGAGGCCGATACGTCGAAGGATCGTCGCGTTTCCCTCTTCGAGTTGGCCGAATACGTGACCCGCGCCGTCGACCAGTGGGCGAAGATCAATCGCGGTCAAAATCAAGTGCCGACGCTCGGAGGGAAAATCGTGGACGCGACCCTCGCCCATCTACGCTCCGAGACGCCCGGCCCCGCACAGGTGCTCGAAAAATCCTATCCTGCCTGGCTGACGGCTGGCTGGCAGAAACGCGACGATTGGCTCAAGAACGAATCGTTCCGCCTGGCCCCTCGGCTGTTTCGCCACCTGGAAACGTCGCTCTTGCAAGCCGAACAGCGCTGGCGCGCCGGCATCGAAGACGACCGCCTCGAAGAGCAACTTCAGGGTGAACTGAGTAACTTCGGCGAAGCTCTGGCGAAATCCCGGCCGGCGCCGATCACCGTTGCCTCAGCCAGCTTCCAGCATGCCGGCGCCAAATCCGAACCGGCGCTGGACGACTTTCTCGCCCAGCTCAAGACGCTTCTGCCCAAAATCCCCGAGCCCGGCGTCGCACCGGAAAAAATCGAGAAATCAAAGCAGGAGGACATCGACAAGAATCTCGGCGAACTCAAGGAGAAGCTCAAGAAGCTGACTCCGGGTCGAGTGCAAAAGCTCCTCTTCGACTTGGCGTGCGACGCGCCGAACCTGTCCCCTGGCAAAGTGCTGTTACTGGACGGTCTGGTGCGGGAGGCCGGGGGCTCCGATTCGGTCGAGACGAAAGCGTTCGCCCGGCTGCGCGATCTGGTCGAGCGCGCGCGAATGAATGAGTCCCCCTGGCCGACCGAAGCCGTGCATCGCTGGCTCAATCTCAAGCGTCTGGCCGAGCGTTTCTGCATCCTCGTCGCCCTCGAACCCGCCTCGCTCGCCAGCGGCGTCGAGGCGTTTCAAAAGGCCGAAACCCAGCGCGACGGGGTCGAGAAAAAACTCTTTGGCCTGTTCGATACCCAATGGAAAGACGTCCCCGGCGAATGCAAACTTGCTGAGCAACATTACCTACAGGCGCTGCGATCCGCCGAGAGCGACCGGGCCGTGCGCGTCGAGCTCGACCTCGCGCTGCTGCACCTTCCGAGCCTCGCGGCGATCCTGAGCCATGTCGCCACGCTCGACCCGGCGGAGGAGTCGGCGTGGAAGAACTGGCTCGTCAGCGTCGACACGTGGAACCCGGATAACACGAGTCCACGCACCACGCTGCTGAAACGCCTACACGAACGCTACGCGAAATGCCTACGCGTCCAAGAAGACGGCACGGCCGAGACCTACGCGGAAATCCAGCACCTGCTCGCCAGCCCGATCTGGTCGGCGCCGGAACGCCAGGCGCTGTGGAAGGCGAGCAAAACCGTGGGACTGCGTCTGCATCGTCTGACGCTGGAAAGCCCCGATTCGGCCCCCGACGAATTGCGGCGCATCGACGCGGACGCCCTCGCCAGGCGGCGCGTCGGCTTGAGTCTGGATCTTGTCAAGATTTCCGGTTATCCCGACGTGGCGAAATGGACGAAGCTCGGCAAGGAGAAACTGACCGGCGCCGGCCTGCGCACCCTCTGGGCGAAGGAACTCCCCGAAGCGCTGCGTACGGGCCCGCTCGACGATGCCAAGAAAGAGCGATTGAGCCGTTTCACCCCGCTCGCGGACACGGAACGGACCGATGCGCCCAGCGCGGGCCAACGTCTGCGAAACTTGCGCTTGCCGCAACTGCAGCGGGAGCGCGAGCGGGTCGCGGAGTTTCTGCGTACGCGTTACGCCAAGATTCTGTGAGCGTGGTAGCGACTGTAGCGATGGTCGGCGGCGATTCGCCCCAAGTGCTTGGCGAAAACGATGATGGCTGGGGCCAGCTCGACCGACTCTTTGAGGATAGGGCCCCGTCTCCGTGGAGTTC
>JBBQPM010000018.1:0-56643 GCA_038217425.1 Gemmatales bacterium | reverse complement strand
CCGCATACGGCTGAATCTTGTCGAATAGAAGCTGCAGGAATTGCTCCAGGAACGGCCCGTATTCGGTGCCGGCGACTGCGTCGGCCTGGGCGAGAATCTTGCGCGGTTCCCATATTGCTGACTGGAACCGTGGGGCACGTTTTCAACGTGCCGCGCGAGAAGCTCGGCACGTTAAAAATGTGCCCCACCTCGCCGCTGACCGGCTCAGCGCGAATCCGCATACGGCTGAATCTTGTCGAATAGAAGCTGCAGGAATTGCTCCAGGAACGGCCCGTATTCGGTGCCGGCGACAGCGTCGGCCTGGGCGAGAATCTTGCGCCGCCGAGCGATGCGCTGGGCGGCCTGGGCGATCTCGAATTCGGACGTCGCGCCCTGAAGTTCTTCCTTCTCGTCCGCCGACCATGGCTTGCCGGCTTGCGGATTCTTTTCGAGCCAGGCCGACACTTCCGGCGCCAGCGCCGCGTCGGCGCGGGGGCTGCCGATGCGGTCCAGAAGCTGATCGACGGGGTCGGTGAGGAGTTCCATCGGCTCCAGGCCGAACGCCGCGGCGCACGCCCTCACCGTGTTCGCGTGCAAACGACGCCGGGGGCCATGCAGGATTTGCCGCACTGTGAGCCGATTGAGTTTGGCGTGGCGCGAGAAATCCTCAATGGTCCACTGCCGGGCCCGCACCAGGCACGCGATCTTGCCGGCAAGGGTTTGGTCGGCCATGGGTCACGTTTCGATTGGAGGAAGCTGCTTCCCGATGCAAATCATAGGCGAATAGCCGCCGCGATCAAGAACGACGGGCGCCGCCCCGGCTTTCATTCTTTGAGCGTGCCCCAATCTTACGCAAATTACTTGAATCGGCGGGGGCGTTCTTGCCGATACTAGGCGTTAGAACGTTTCTGACGATCTTGACGGCGGCGTTATGCATCACCCAAAAGGTTCACCAACCGTGACGAACGAAGCTGGATCAAGGCTCCGGTTGGCCTATCTTGCCGGGCTTGTCTTTCTGACGGGTTGCACGTCGATTTCCGAATATGTGCACAACGGTTTCAAGGTGGGGCCAAACTTCGTCAGGCCGGAAGCGCCGGTCGCGGCGGATTGGATCGACGCGAGTGACAAACGAGTTCGCAAGGATTCCGACGACCTCGCCGGCTGGTGGAAGGTGTTCGGCGATCCGGCGATCGATTCTCTCGTCTGCGACGCGTATCGCCAGAATTTGACGCTGAAACAGGCGGGGTTTCAGATCATGCAAGCCCGCGCGCAATGGGGTTTCTCGATCGGCGCCCTCTTTCCGCAAACCCAGACGGCGAACGGCTCCTACCAGCGCATCGCCATCACCGCCACAACCGCCAATCGATCCTTCGTCGCCCGGCGCTTCTTCGAGCAATCCGATTACAGCCTCAACCTGGCCTGGGAACTCGATTTCTGGGGCCGTTACCGCCGAGCGATCGAGTCGGCGCAAGCAAACCTCGACGCCTCCGTGGATAACTACGACGACGTCCTGGTTACCATGCTCTCCGACGTCGTCACCAATTACGTCATTCTTCGTACTCTTGAGCAGCGTATCCAGATCGCACGAGAGAACGTCGAGTTGCAGCGCAAGACGTTGCAGATCGCCCAGGCTCGCTTCAACGGCGGTACCGGCACGGAACTCGACGTCGATCAGGCGCAGAGCACGCTGTCGCAGACTCAAGCGCTCATTCCGCTCCTCGAGAGTCAACTGCGCCAGGCGAACAACGCGCTCTGCGTGCTGCTTGGCATCGCCCCCGAAAATCTTGTCGCAAGGCTCGGCGCGGGAGGCATCCCGACGGCGCCGCTCGAAGTAGCGGTCGGCATTCCGGCGGACCTTTTGAGGCGGCGTCCCGACATTCGCCGCGCGGAACGATTGGCGGCTGCTCAAAGCGCACAGATCGGCATCGCCGAAGCCGATTTCTACCCGCGCATCTCCCTCTCGGGAAACATGGGCTACTCGGCTGAGCACTTCGTCCAGCTCTTTCGTCCTGAGTCCTTCGTCGGGACTTTCGCGCCGAACTTCGAGTGGAACATCCTCAACTACGGCCGAATCTTGAACAACGTTCGGGCTCAAGACGCGCAGTTCCAGAACTTGGCGGCGGGGTACCAGCAATCAGTGTTGACCGGCGCCCAGGAGGTGGAGAACGGCCTGATCATCTTCCTCAAGTCACAGGAGCGCGTGAAGTACCTCGCCGAGAGCGTCGACGCGGCGCAGAAAGCAGTCAACGTCGCCGTCGCGCAGTATCAAGGGGGGAAGGTCGATTTCAACCGCGTCGCCCTGCTCCAGCAGAATCTCGTGTTGCAACAAGACGTGCTGACGCAAGCGCGCGGCGACGTGGCGAACGGCTTGATCTTGATCTATCGTGCCCTGGGCGGCGGTTGGCAGATTCGCGAAACCGGTTGCGAGCCGAGCATCCTCCCCGCGCCGCACCTCGTCGGTCCGCAGCCCAATCTAGCCGGCGACGCCAGGGTCGTGCCCGCAGGGGAAGCGAAAGCCGAAACGATTCGCCCCTCGGCGTTCGGCCCCGTGTGGCAGGCGCCGACGACCGCCTCGGTGCTGCAATCGCTGCCGGAAAAGCGTTAACGACTTCACACCAGATCTTCCGCTTCGAGCGGCGGCGGGGCCGACGCCGACTGACGTTTGAGTGCGAGTTCCGCTTCGGTTGGTTTTTTGTCGAATCGGCGCACGGCGTAGTAGAAGACGGGGGTGAGAAAGACGCCGAAGACGGTCACGCCCAGCATGCCGCTGAAGACAGCGATGCCGAGGGAACGGCGCATCTCCGCGCCAGCGCCGCTGGCGATCACCAGCGGTACGACGCCGAGGATGAACGCGAACGACGTCATCAAAATCGGGCGAAGTCGAAGCTGCGACGCTTCCACCGTCGCGTCGAACGTACTGACCCCGGCGTCCTCGCGCTGCTTGGCGAACTCGACGATGAGAATCGCATTCTTGCTCGCCAGGCCGACCAGCACCACGAAGCCGATCTGCGTAAAGATGTTCACCTCGAGCCCCGCCAACATCACGCCGGTCACGGAACACAACAAACACATCGGCACGACGAGAATGACGGCGAGCGGCAGCGACCAACTTTCATACTGGGCGGCGAGGACCAAGAATACAAACATGACGGCGAGCCCGAATACGTAAATGGCGACGTTGCCCGCTTGAAGCTGCAGGTAAGCGAGGTCGGTCCAGTCGGTCGCCATCTCTTTGGGGAGTTCCTCGTCGGCAATCTTCTGCATCCGCTCGATCGCCTGTCCGGAACTGGCGCCCGGGGCGGCGTTGCCGGTGATGGCGGCCGCGGAATACAGATTGTAACGCATCACCATCACCGGCCCCGTCGTGTCGTTCACGCTCAGCAAGGTTCCGAGCCGAATCATCTCGCCGCGATTGTTTCGTACCTGAAGTCTCTTAATGTCGTCCACCTGATTGCGGTACGCCTGATCGGCCTGGACGTTGACCTGCCAGGTTCGGCCGAACTGGTTGTAGTTGTTCACGTAGTACGAGCCGAGGTTGATCTGGAGCGTGCTGAAAACCTCGCTCACGGTCAGGCCGAGCCGATGACAATTGTCACGGTCGAGGTCGAGGTAGAGCCAGGGTGTGCTGGCGCGCGAGCTATTGTAGAGCCCCTGCAAACCCTCGGTTTGATTTCCGCGGGCGACGATATTGTCGCTCACTTCCTGCAGGCGTTTGAGTCCGAGGTTGCCTCGATCTTCGACGATGAGTTTGAAGCCGCCGGTCGAGCCGAGGCCTTCGACCGGGGGGCCGCCGAAAACGGTGACGATGGCTCCGCGCACGGCTTTCTGACAGCGAATGCGAAGACTCTCGGCGATCGCGTCGGCGCTGAGGTCGGCGTCGCGCTGTTCGAACTTCTTGAGCATGACGTACATTGAGCCGAGGTTGGGGGCGTTGGCGCCGAGAATCAGCGACTGTCCGGAAATGCCGACGGTATGTTCGACGCCGTCGGTTTCCTTGGCGGTCTTTTCGAGGATCGCCATCAGCCGTTCGGTACGTTCGACAGAGGCGGAATCGGGGAGTTGCACATTGAGAATGAGGTAGCCCTTGTCCTGTTCGGGAATGAAGCCGGTCGGCGCATTCGTGAATTGCCAGTAGGTCAGGCCGAGCAGCCCGGCATATGCAAGGATAACGATCGTCGCGATTCGCAGGATCTTGCCGACCGTCCAACCGTAGCCGGCCGTCAACACTTCGAAGAAGCGATTGAACCCATGAAAGAAGACCGCGAGGCCGCGGTTGACGGGGTTGATCAGAAACCAGCCGAAAATCAGGCCCACGAGCATTCCCGGCGCGAAGTAGGCGCCGGTGATCCCCCAGGCATGCCAGGTCGATTCCTCCTCTGCTTCCGCCATGCTCATCAGGCCGAACTCGCCGTCGAAGAAGTTCTTGCAAATCCACAGCGATGCCAATCCGAAGATTCCGAAGAACCACCAGGGGAGGGCTTCCTTCTTGGGATGATGGCCGGCGTGCGATTCCTCGGTCTTGAAGATCATCACGGCGCGCGAGGGCGTCATCGTCAGGGCGTTGATCGCGGAGATGATCGTCGAGACGGCGATCGTGACGGCGAATTGGCGGAAGAACTGCCCGCTGATGCCGCCCAGAAAGCAGCACGGAACGAAAACGGCGCTCAAGACGAGCGTGATGGCGAGGACGGGGCCGGTGATTTCTTCCATCGCCCGGATCGTCGCGGTGCGCGCGTCGAGGCCGGTGGCGATCAAACGCTCGATGTTTTCCAGGACCACGATGGCATCGTCGACGACGATGCCGATCGCGAGCACGAGGCCGAAGAGCGTGAGATTATTGAGCGAATAGCCGAGCGCGGCCATCACTGCGAAGGTGCCGATCAGCGACACGGGAACGTCGATCATCGGCAGAATCATCGCGCGCCAATCTTGCAGAAAGAGCAAGACGACGATGGCCACGAGGATGACGGCGTCGCGCAAGGTGTGGAAGACTTCGTAGACGGATTCGTGAATGAACGGCGTGGTATCATAGACGATGGCGTAGTCGACGCCGTCGGGGAATCGGCTCCTCAGTTCCTTCATCTTGGCGTAAACGCCCTGTGCGGTTTCGAGCGCGTTGGAACCGGGGAGTTGAAAGATCGACAGGGCCACCGACGGCTTGCCGTCGAGCGTACACGATTGATCGTACTGCTGGGACCCGAGTTCGACGCGCGGCTTGCCGTCCTTGTTGCGCGTGACGACATGGGCGAGACGGACGACGCCGGTGGTGGTCGGCAGCGGCCCCACAGGCGCGGCGGCGGCGGCATCCTGGCTGTTCGCGCTCATGCTCTCCATCTGGCCGCCGGCGTTTCCTTGCTCGGTCTTCACGATGATGTCGGCGAATTCCTCAGGCGTCGTCAAACGCCCCTTGGTGTTGATCGTGAGCTGAAACTGCTGCCCCTTCGGGACCGGCGGTTGGCCGATCTGCCCGGCCGCGACTTGCAGGTTCTGCTGCGCGATCGCCAGCACCACGTCCGAGGCGCTCATGTTGAGGGCGGCCAGGCGGTCGGGATCGAGCCAGACGCGCAGGCTGTAGTCGCGCTGGCCGAGGTAGGTAATTCCCGCAACCCCCGGGAGTCGGCCGAGTTCGTCCTTGATGTGAATCGTGGCGTAGTTGCTCAAGTAAGTGCTGTCGAGCCCCGGCTTGGTCGAGATGAGGTTGACGATCATCATCGTGCTGGGGGACATCTTCTTGACGTTGATGCCTTCGTTCTGCACAAGGGCCGGAATGACGGGGAGGGCGAGCGAGACTCGGTTTTGCACGAGCACCTGAGCCATGTCCGATTCCATGCCGAGCTTGAACGTCACGGTGAGGGTGTAGGCGCCGTCGTTCGTGCATTTGGACGACATGTACATCATCCCTTCGACGCCGCTCACTTGCTCTTCGATGGGGGCGGCGACGGTATCGCGCAGCGTCTGCGAATTGGCGCCCGGGTAGAACGCGGTCACTTGCACGGTGGGGGGCGTGACGTCCGGATACTGCGCGACCGGAAGCGTGAAGACGGCGACGGCGCCCGCGAGCGTGATGACCACGGAGATCACGGTTGCAAAGATTGGCCGATCGATGAAGAAACGCGAAAGCATGAAGACTCATCTCGTGATTTTTTGATGGATGCCGCGAATGGCGATCGGCAACAACACGCCCACGACCAAGCCGAGCGCCATCCCGACGTACGGACGCGAGAGCCCGAGTTGTTCGAGTAGAAAACCCGCGGCCAAGCCGAAGACGCCGGCGAACAGACTCGATAAGGCTCGCTGAGTGGCGACGTTCGCGAAGAAGGCGGTATCGCCCAGACTTTGAATGACGTAATAGAACACGGGCGTCAAAAAGACGCCGAAGACCGTGACGCCGAGCATGCCGCTGAAGACGGCGGTGCCGAGCGATTTGCGCATCTCCGCGCCGGCTCCCGACGCGACGACGAGCGGTACGACGCCGAGAATGAACGCGAACGATGTCATCAGAATCGGCCGGAGCCTGAGCCTGGACGCCTCCTTGGTCGCTTCGAATACCGTCATGCCCCCTTGATGCAGTTCGCGGGCGAATTCGACGACGAGGATCGCATTTTTACAAGCGAGTCCCACGAGTACCACCAGGCCGATCTGCACGAAGATGTTCACCGAGCCCCCCGCGATCAGCACGCCGACCACCGAACACAGGACGCAGAGCGGCACGACGAGGATGACGGCCAGCGGCAGCGTCCAGCTTTCGTACAGGGCCGCGAGCGCGAGAAAGACGCACATGACGCCGAGCGCGAAGACGAGGATCGCGGTGTTGCCTTCGCGGATCTGCATGTACATCAACTCGGTCCACTCCGTGCGCATTGATAGCGGCAACGACTGCTTGGCCAACCGCTCGGTCGCTTCGATGACTTCACCGGAACTAACGCCCGGAAGCAGGCTCCCCGTGATCGGCGCCGCGGTGGACAGGTTGAACCGCGTGATGAAGATCGGGCCGCTGATTTCCTTCATGCGAACCAGCGTGCCGAGCGGGACCATCTGTCCGAGCTTGTTGCGGACCTGGAAGAGATTGAGCTTGGCGACCAGTCGGCGAAAATCGCCCTCGGCCTGCAACGTCACCTGCCATTGTCTGCCGAACTCGTTGAAGCTGTTGACATAGAGCGAGCCGACGAAAATCTGCATCGTCTGATTGACGTCGTCGAGCGAAAGTTCGAGCGTCTCGACCTTGGTGCGGTCAATGTCCATGAATAGTTGCGGCGTGCTCGAGCGGAACTGCGTCGAAACGCTCGCCAGGCCTGGCTCCTTCTGCAATAAGGCGACCAGCTTGTCGGTCTGGTTTTGCAGCGTCGGCAATCCCAGGCCCGCCTTGTCTTCGACGAGTATTTTGAATCCGCCCGAGGAACTCAGCCCCGGAATCGGCGACGAACCCATCACCACGACCTTGGCGTCGGGGACTTTCTGCGTCCACTCTTTTCGCAAGCGCGCCATGATCGCCTCGTCCTTGAGCCGGGGATCCCGACGCTCTTTGAACGGCTTCAGAATGAGGAACATGGAGCCGAAATTGGGACTCGCCGCCTGCTGCACGAACGAATTGCCGCCGAGCGCAATCGTATCGGCGACGCCCGGCGCCGCGCGGGCGATCGCTTCGACTTTGCCGATAATCTCCTGAGTCCGCTGCAGCGACGCGGAATCGGGGAGCTGGATGCTGACCAGAAGTCGGCCTTGATCCTGCTGCGGCACGAATCCGGTGGGCGCCTTCTGAAAGACGTAGTAGGTGAGTACGAGCAGCCCGGCGTAACCGATCAGCACGACGACCGAGAACCGCATTCCCAGCCCGACCGCCCCCGCGTAGCCCGCGGTCATCAGGTCGAAGAGATAATTGAAGCCGCGAAAGAGAAACGTCATCACGCGATTGGCGGGCCCGATCCCGAACCAGCCGAACGCCAACCCCGCGATCAGGCCGGGAGTGAAGTAGATCGCATGCTTCAGCCAGCGCGGGATTTCCTCGTCCGCGAACGGAGCGGTCAACTCGAACCACTCCAGCAAATGAGCGAAAAGACGCGGCCCGAACCAGGCGAGGGCAACGCCCCCGAAGACGCCGAAGATCCACCACGGCAGCGGCACTTTTTGATGGGCATGCCCCGGGTTGTGATTCTTGAAAATCAAGAGCGCTCGCGACGGCGTCATCGTCAGGGCGTTGAGCGCGGAAATGATCGTCGAGGCGGCGATGGTCACCGCGAACTGGTTGAAGAACCGTCCCGTGATGCCGCTGATGAAGGCGCAGGGGATGAACACGGCACACAAAACGATGGTGATCGCGATGATGGGGCCGGTGATCTCTTCCATCGCCTTGATGGTGGCCGAGCGCGTGTCGAGCCCCTTGGCCATTTGCCGTTCGATGTTTTCGAGCACGACGATGGCGTCGTCGACGACGATGCCGATCGCGAGTACGAGCCCGAAGAGCGAGATGTTGTTGAGGCTGAAGCCCATCACCGCCATGACGCCGAAGGTGCCGATGAGCGACACGGGGACGTCGATGATCGGCAGGATCATCGCTTTCCAGTCTTGCAGAAAGAGGAGGACGACGAAGGTGACGAGGAGGACGGCGTCGATGAGCGTGCTGAAGACTTCGTTGACCGATTCGCGGATGAAGAGGGTGGTATCGTAGCCGATCTTGTAATCGATGCCGCTGGGGAAGCGCGATTTGAGGGTTGTCATCTTGGCGCGGACGAGGTCGGCGACGTCGAGGGCGTTGGTGCCGGGGAGTTGATAGACGGTGAGGCCGGCGGAGGGCTGGCCATTGAAGTTGCAGGAGTTGTTGTAATTTTTGGCGGCGAGTTCGATGCGGGCGACGTCCCTGAGGCGGACGATTCCGGTGGAAGCGGGTTGGGGCCCGCGCACGCCCGACCCGCCGCCGGAGTTGGCGAGGATGCCCGGAACGCCGCTGCCGATGGCAAGACCGGAGAGGGATTCTTCGGTGATGTTGTCGGCCGTGGCGGTACTGCCGACGCCGGTGGCTCCGCCGCCGCTGGAGCCGCCGCCTCCGGTCGAGCCTCCGCCGGCCGTCGAAGCGCCGCCGCCGGTGCCGCCTCCGCCTCCGGTCGCGGCGCCGCCGACTGCCGTCAAACCGCTGTTGGAAGGATCGGCGCTCGAAGCCTTGGGACTGGCGACCGGGGAAGCTGACGTCGTGTTGTTGGGCGCGATCGTCAACTTCCCCGCCGCTTGCAGCGGATCGCTCACGCCGGAACCGGGCAACCCCGTGCCTCCCCCCGGCTTCCCCGCGACTCTCGGCGCCGAAGGAGCACGCCCCGATCCCGCCTTGATGATGATGTTGCCGAACTCCTCCTCCGTCATCAAGCGACCCTTGACCGAGATCGGCGTCTGAAACGATTGCCCCGCAGGCGCGGGGGGTTGACCGATCTGCCCAGAGGCGACTTCCAGGTTCTGCGACCGAATCGCCGCCGCCACCTCCGACGCGCTGATATTGAGCCCGGCAAGTCGCTGCGGATCGAGCCACGCACGGATGCTGTAATCGCGCTGCCCCTGAATGTTAATGTCCGACACCCCGTCCACGCGCAACAGCTCGTCCTTCAAGTTGATGAGGGCGTAGTTGCTCAGGTAAAGGTCGTTGCGGCTCTGGTCCGGCGAAAACAGGCTGATCATCATCAGCATGTCGGGAGTCTTCTTCCGAATCGTGATCCCTTGCTTCTGCACCGGAGTCGGAAGCAACGGCATCGCCAGCGACACGCGGTTCTGCACCATCACGAGCGCCGTGTTGAGATTGGTGGCGACGTCGAACGTGACCGACATCTGATAGGAACCGTCGTTGCCCGATTGCGAAGACATGTAGAGCATGCCCGGAACGCCGGTCACGCTCTGTTCGAGCGGCGCGGCAATCGTGTCTGCGACGACCTGCGCGCTGGCTCCGGGATAGCTGATCGCCACCTGCACCGACGGCGGCGTGATGCGCGGATACTGCGCCACCGGCAGCCAGGCCAGCGAAATGCCGCCGATCAAGGTGATGACGATCGAGAGCACCGTCGCGAAGATCGGTCGATCGATAAAGAAGCGAGAAAGCATGAATCCGTCCTACTTTTTCGCGTCTTTAGCCTTCTTCTCGGACGCCTTGCCCGGTTCTACGCGTTCGCCGATCTCGACCACGGGAGCCTGTCGATAGTCTGGCATCACGATCTTTTCCGTCTTCACCGTCGAATTGGCCCTGACTTGCTGCAGCGCGCCGACGACGACCCAGTCGTCCGGTGAAAGTCCCTTGATGATCTCGCGCAACCCGTCGTCCTGCAAGGCGCCCCTTGTTACCTTCCGAGATTCGACCTTGCTGTCGGCATTCACGACGTAGACGTAGTGGCTCCCCTGATCGGAGTAAATCGCGCGATCGACGACCAGGACGGCAGGGTGCGGCTCGCCGATGGGCAAACCGATCCGCACGAACATCCCCGGCGCCAGGAGCCGAACGCCCTTCTCCGGTTTCGGATTCGGGAAGATACAGCGATAGGTGAGGCTTCCCGTATTCGGGTTGACCTGATTGTTCTTGAAATCGACGTAGCCTTCGTATGGATAGCCCGGCGGCGCATTCGCCGGCAAATCGACGCCCTCCGCCTTCGTCGAGGCGACGTCGTCCCCTTTCCCGGGCAGGCTCATGAATACCGCGATCTTTCCCCCCTCCGTGTACTTGATGCGGTTCTTGTTGATCGCCTCGCGGATCTCAAGTTCCGTCCGTTCATCCACATCGAAATACACGTACATCGGATCAAGCGAGACGACCGTGGTGAGCAACGTTTGATCCTGATTGACGAGATTCCCCTTCGTCAAATAGCGCCGGCTCACCTGACCGTCGATGGGGGACTTGATCCGGGTAAATTCCAGATTGAGCTTGTAGACTTCGGTGCTGGCGAGGAACGCCTTGACGCGTGCTTCCGCTTCTTCGACGGCGGCTTTATCCTGGTCGATCTGCTGAGCGGCGACGGCGCCCTTCGTCTTGGCGATCTCCATATCGCGGGCCAAGGTGCTCTGAGCCAACTTCAACTGCGAGAGATACAGCTTGACTTGCCCTTCCGCCTGATCGAGCTGGGCCTGATACGGGCGCGGATCGACTTCGAAAAGCAACGTCCCCTTCTCGACCTCGGCGCCCTCCTTGAACACCGGACGATCCGTGAGATAACCGGTCACGCGCGGCACCACGTTCACCGATTCGATCGCGTTGGTTCGGCCTGTGAAATACGCGTAGTCCGTCACCTTGCGCTCGACCGGTTTCGCGATCGGCACTACCAACGTCTCCGCGGGGGGCGCTTGCTTCGTCTTGTTCGTGCACCCCGTCAGAACGGCCATCCCGAAAAACAGCGGCGCAACCGAGCGGAAGCTCATCGGTATCCCTTTCAGAAAAGGCCGGGCGAAACCTTCGGCATTGTATCGACTCCGGTTTGCCGCGGTTCCGACGCCCTTACTTTCCGACTTCTCGAACGGCTCCCGCCTCCTCGTTCGAGAGCTCGCGTGCGAATTTGTTGAGTATCTTCTCCAAAACATCGGGATCGATGGGCTTGACGAGATGATGCGCGAAGCCCGCGGCACGCGAACGCTCGCGGTCGCTTGCTTGCCCGTAGCCACTAATGGCAATCAGGGCGATCCCTTCCAGACCCGGAATTCTCCGCAATTCTTCCGCAAGTTTGTAGCCGTTCATCTGGGGCAACCCGAGGTCGGTGAGCACGATCTTCGGCAGGAAGCTTCGCGCGGTTTCAATCGCGACGAATCCGTTGTGGCAGAATTGTACTGCAAAGTTCCACCTAGTGAGAACCATCGCTAACGTCTTGGCTACCGCGGGATTGTCATCAACGATCAAGATCCTCATGGGGTTCCCACCGGATTTTGGCGAGCAAGGTCCCCGTCATGCCGAGCGGCTTGACGGTTTTTTTCTATCTGAGACCGATTTAGGAGTGAAATGGGCTTGACGGCCCCGAGGGAAATGCTATCTGGTTCGCTCTCTCGGACTTTTGTGGCTTAGGAATCAACCTATTTCATTCCGGGGAAGCCCGCACGATTCTCTTGGGGAAGAGAACGCCAGGGTGAAAACGGAGGGGGAAAAATGACGCTTAAAAAGGGATGGATTGTGTTAGGCGGCTGTCTGTGCATGACAGCGGCCTTCGTGGCGCAGCGGGTCTTGGGCCAGGGGGAAGGATTGCCTGGACTGCCGCCTCCGCCGGTAGGGCTCCCTGCCCCGCCGAGCTTGCCCAGTACTTCGAACAAAGTGGCGCTGCCGCCAATCACGCCGACGCAGTTCACGCCGCCCAGCACCATGGAATCGACGCTGCCTTCCTTGCCGACGATTCCGGCGCCGAGCACGCTGCCGACGATTCCGACGCCCGGCGCCCTGCCGCCGATCCCGACGCCCGGCACGCTGCCGCCGATCCCGCAACCGGGGGGGACGCAGCAAGTGGGGGTCAATCCCGCCAATGTGTTGAAAGACACGCAGCCGGCACTGCCCGGGCTGCCCTTGACGCCGCTGGCGACCATGCCCGCGAACGAGGCGAACAAGGATGTCGCCAATCTCGATCACCGCGTCGGCAAGCAGGATAGCCAGATCAGCATCGAGTGGGTCGCCCCCTCGATGATTCATCTGAATCAGCCCTCGCTGTGCCAGCTTTTGGTCAACAACAACGGCAACGCCGCCGTGCACAACGTCATCGTACGGCACAAGCTGGCGCCCAATACGTCGCTCAAAACCGCCAATCCGATGCCCATGAACGATGCCGGCAGCCTCGTCTGGAACCTCGGCTCCATGGGCGGCGGTCAGAAGCAACGCATCGAACTCCAGCTCATCGCCAGCCAGCGCGGCCCGATGAGCACTGTGGCCACGGTTGCCTATACTTCCGGCACCAAGCACAACTTCCAGGTCCGCGAACCTCTGTTGCAGGTCAAGATCAAGACCCTCGACAAAGTCGTCGTCGGCGAATCGGCGCAGGTCGTGGCCACCATTTCCAACCCCGGCGACGGCCCCACGGAAAACATCAAGATCCGCGTTAACCTCCCCGAAGGGCTCGACCATCCCAAGGGACGTTCCTTCGAAGAGTTCGGCGGCACGCTCGAACCCAATCAATCGCGCAGCATGACCTTCGCCGTCACCACCCGGCTGCCGGGAATACAGCCGATCACGCTCCTGGCGACGGCGCTGGGGGGGATCAACACGACGGATTCCGCCAATGTCGAAGTCCTCATGCCGAAGCTTGACCTTGCTTTCAGCGGGCCCAAGTTCCGCTTCGTCGACCGACCCGCCAAGTACTCGGCACGCATCAGCAACCCGAGCCCGGCGCCTGTCACCAACATCGTCCTCACCGAACAAGTCCCCGCGGGCGTCAAGTACGTGAACGCTTCCGATTCCGGCAAGTTCGAAGAGACCACTCGTCAGGTCACCTGGAACCTGGGCGAACTCCAACCTGGACAGATCCGGGAAGTCAACTTTGAAGTCGTCGCCTCCACCACCGGCGAACACGTCTTCGGCACGCAGGTCACCGGTTCGCGCGGCGTCAAAGCGGAATCGGCACTGAAGCTGCGCGTCGAGCAGCTCTCGTCGCTGAACCTCGAAGTCGCCGCCACCGAGAATCCGATCGAGGTCAACACCGACACCACCTTCCAAATCCGCGTCGCCAACTCCGGGACCAAGATCGAGGAAAACATTGAACTGCACTGCAGCCTGCCAGGTCAGGTTCAGTACATCAGCGCCAACAATACGCTGAACACGCAGGTCGCCGTTCAACAGGACGGCTCGGTCGTCTTCCAGCCAGTGCCACGCCTGGCGCCCCGAGCGGAAGTCATCTACTATGTGACCGTCAAAGGAAAAGTCGCCGGCGACGCTCGGTTCCGCGCTCAGATCCGGGCGACCGGCATCGCAGAAAACCTGAGCCGCGAAGAAGTCGTAAAGATTTACAACGACTAAAATTTGCGATCGAAAAACTCAAGGGGCAGACCAAGCGGTCTGCCCCTTTTTTTGCGCGCCTGGCAGGACGTCAAGGCAACAAAACGGAACTTTCGCCGCCCGCGGCGGTTTAATCTTGCGTCCGCGGATACTGCATGTAGAATAAAACAGTCCCGCCTGAAGATTTCGTCTCTCCCGCCTGATTCCTCTTCGGAGATTGCGATTGAAACTCCCCTTCGCGAAAGTCGTCGGCATTCTCGCCCTGCTCGGCTCCGGTTCGCTCTATGCCCAAGGGCATCCGTTCCTCGGCGGAACCTTCACCGCGAACAAGGCCGTCGTCGTCAATGCCCAGGGCAAAGTCGAATGGGAGTTTGAAGCTCCGGGCGTCTTCGATGTTTGGCTCCTTCCTAATAAAAATTACCTTCTCGCTAGCCGCGGCAAAGGCATCCTGGAAGTCACGCCCGAGAAAAAGGTCGTCTTCCACTTCAAAACCGCTGGCGAAACCTACTCCTGCCAACCCCTGCCGGGCGGCATCACCCTCGTCGGCGATAACCAGAACGGCAAGCTCCTCGAAGTCGATGCCAAGGGCGTGGTCATCAAGGAAATCTCGATTCAGACCAAGGCCAAGCCGCACGGCATGATTCGCACCGTACGGAAGTTGGCCAGCGGAAACTACCTCGTCAGCCAACGCGAAGACAACCTCGTCCGCGAATACGACGGGGCCGGCAAAGTCATGTGGGAATACAAGACCGGCGGACCGATGACGGCCCTGCGGCTCAAGAACGGCAATACGCTCGTCAGCAACGCCGCCGCCGACGTTCTCGAAGTCGATTCCGGCGGTAAGACCGTCTGGTCCTTCACCAAGAAAGACCTCGCGGCCGCCAACGTCAAGCCGCTCGGCGTGGCCTACGGGCTTCAGCGTCTGCCCAACGGCAACACCGTCGTCGCCTACAACGGCGTGATCGTCGAGGCGACGCCGGACAAGAAAGTCGTCTGGTCGCAGGCCGACGCGGGCATCAAGAATCTCATGTGCTTCCAGTTACTCGACGTTCCGGGCGACGTCACCACCGGCGAGATTGTGCGATGAAGTGGAATACGGTCCTGATTCTCCTGGCATGCAACGTCTCGTTCGCCTCGGCGCAAACGGATGCGTCGGCGGTCGCGAAACGCATCGACGCGGAGATCGCCAAGGGGTTGCAGTCGCGGAGCACGCCCGCCTCGCCGCTCGCGGACGACGCGGAGTTCCTGCGCCGGGTGTCGCTCGATCTCACGGGCCAAATTCCGACGTACGAACGCGTCGCCTCATTCCTCGCCAGCAAGGATCCGCAACGTCGGGCCAAATTGATCGACGAGTTGCTGTCGGCCCCGGAGTTCGGCCAGCACTTCGCAGGGCTCTGGTCGAATCTGGTTTTGGGTCAGGAGATCAACAACGCCGGTCGCGTGACGTTTCGTAACTGGCTCGCCGGCGAACTGAACAAGAACGTCGGCTGGGACAAAACGGTCGCTACGATGTTGACCGCCGAGGGGGAACCGAAGCAGAACCCGGCCAGCGTGTTCATCCTGGCGCAGACGGACGACAACAAGTTGATGCCGAACCTGATGGCCGCCTCGACGACGCGTTATTTTTTGGGCGTGCAGCTGCAATGTGCCGAGTGCCACAATCATCCGTTCACCGGTTGGAAGCAGACGGAGTTCTGGGGCGTGGCCGCGTTTTTCCGTAAGGTGAAGAACCTACCGGCCAGCAAGACGCCCACGAAGACGCCGACGGGGATCAGCGAAGCCCCGGCGCCGGTCGATCCCAAGAAGAAGCCGGTGGCGACGACGACCGAAGTCGGAGCGACCATCGTCATTCCGAACACTGCGGGCAAAGGCGCCGGCAAGACGGTGAAGGCGAAGTTCCTCGAAGGCGCCGAGCCGGAAATCACGGCCGACGCGCCATTTCGGCCCAGCTTGGCGCAGTGGGTCACCTCGCGCGAGAACAAGTTCTTCGCCCGCGCCACTGTCAATCGCGCCTGGGCGCATCTCTTCGGCCGCGGCATCGTCAGCCCGGTCGACGATATGCACGAGGAGAACGAACCGTCGCATCCCGAACTCCTCACGGCCCTGGCCGAGGACTTCAAGGCATCCGGCTTTGACGTCAAGCATCTGCTGCGCTCCATCTGCAACAGCCAGACGTACCAGCGCTCGGGCAAAGTGCTCGAAGGGAACAAGGACGACAAGGACGGCTTCAGCCGAATGGCGGCCAAGGTGATGAACTCCGAAGTCCTCTACGATTCGCTGACGCGGGCGCTTGCCGTCAAGGAACTCAACGTCAACGTCGGCAAGACGGCGACCATCGGCATCGGCGGCGCCGCCAAGGCGGGCGCGTCGAACAACCGCGACAAATTCGTCAAATTCTTCAAGACGCAGGACGCCGACTCGCTCGCCACCGATTTCACGCACGGCATCCCCCAGGCCCTCAACCTCATGAACGACCCGCAGTTCAACAAGGGGGGCCCGGCCGTCGATAAGATCCTGGCCGAGAAACTGACGCAGCAGCAGGGCGTCGAGCGTCTGTTCCTCAGCGTCCTCGCCCGCGCACCCACCGCCTTGGAAACCAAACGCCTCGTCAGTTACCTCGAAACGCAAGACCCGGCCCAGGGATATGCCGGCATCTTGTGGGCCCTGGTCAACAGCCCCGAATTTATTCTGATCCGCTAACCCGCCTCCCGCCTCGGAGTCTTCCATGCTTCCGCTTCTGAATCGTCGGCAAATGTTCCAACTCACCTCGGCCGGGGCCCTGGGCGTGAGCGCCTCCGGGTTCATGGACCGCCTCGCCGCCCATGCCGCGGAGCAGTCGCTCGCCGGTCAACGACACAAGCAATGCATCCTCGTCTGGATGGACGGCGGGCCCTCGCATATCGATACGTTCGACATGAAGCCCGATGCCCCCGCCAACATTCGCGGCGAATTTAATCCCATCCGCACGTCCGTCCCCGGCCTCGTGATCGGCGAAAAACTCGACCGCCTCGCCCCGATCATGAACCGCGCAACCGTCATCCGCAGCATGTCGACCGGCGAAGGCGAACATGGCCGGGCCCGCGTCTTCATGCACACCGGCTACCGCTCCGGCGTCGGCGGGCTGCGCTATCCCACGCTCGGCTCCATCGTCTCCAACGAACGCCCCCCGTCGCCCAACGGCATGCCCAACTTCGTCGTCACCGGCATGCACCTCAACCCTGCCAATCATTCCTACGTCAGCAGTCCCGGCTACCTCGGACCGCGCCATCAGCCGCTCATCGTCGCCGATCAGGATCGCGGCGTCGAGAACCTCCGCTCCAGCTTGAACGCCAGCGATCACGACGCCCGGCTGTCGCTGCTCGACGATCTCGCTGACGGCTTCCTGCGCAGCAACCCGTCCGACGCCGCCGCCGCCCAGCGTACCGCCTACCAGCGGGCCGTGCAGCTCATGCGTTCGGAACGCGCCCGCGCGTTCGACCTGTCGCTGGAGTCCGCGGCCGTCCGCAATAGTTACGGTCAGCATTCGTTCGGCAAGGGTTGCTTGCTGGCGCGTCGGCTCATCGAAGCGGGCGTGCCGTTCGTCGAGGTCTACCATTCTCCGACGCCGGGCGGCTGGGATTCGCACACGCCCGAACGGGTCAACGAAGTCAAGACGCTGGCGATGCCGCAGTTCAACCAGGCGCTGCCGACGCTGATTTACGACCTCGAACAGCGCGGAATGTTGGACGAGACGCTGGTGATTTGCATGGGCGAGTTCGGTCGCACGCCGCAGGTGAAGGCTGGCGGCGGTCGCGATCACTTCCCGCGCGCCTGGTCGACGGTGCTGTTCGGCGGCGGCGTCGGCAAGGGCCAAGTCATCGGCCGAACCGACCGCACCGGCGGCACGGTCGAGGACCGCCTCGTCTCCGCGGTCGACTTCATGGCCAGCATCTGCAGTGTGCTCGGCGTCGATATCGAGAAGACCAACAACGCCGGCCCGCGCCCCGTCCGCGTCATCGACCGCGGCGCCAACCCGCTGCCGGAACTCGTCGGCTAAAGCGGCCGACGCAGCTCCACTCGTAGGACAAGCGGCCTCGCTTGCCTGGTTTACAAGGCAAGCGAGGCCGCTTGCCCCTACGAGTGGAAACAAGAGACGACCATGCCGGACAACTTGCTCGAATATCTGGGAAGCGCGAAGGAAGCCGCGCTGCGGGCGGCGGAGGTTCTGCGTTTTTGGCGCAAGAAGTTCCAGGTGCGCGAAAAGGGCCGCTTCGATCTCGTCACTGACGCCGACGTCGCCTCGCAGAAGGCGATCCAGTCATTCCTCGCCGAGAAGCACCCGGACGCGGCGTTTCTCGGCGAAGAGGACACCGCCGGCGCTCTCAAGACCGCGGCGCTGCAGCCGACCTGGATCGTCGATCCCATCGACGGCACCACCAACTACGTACACGACGTCCCCTTCTACTGCATCTCGATCGGTCTGCAGATTGCCGGGGAACTCGTGGTCGGCGTCGTCTACGAACCGACGCGCGACGAGATGTTCGCCGCCGCTCAGGGTCACGGAGCGTGGCTCAATTCCGAGCCGATGCGCGTCAGTCCGATCGCGTCGCTCAAGGATGCGTTGATTTCGACCGGTTTTCCGCCCGACATGCGCGGCAACGAACAGACGCTGGAATGGTGGCGCAAGTTCTCGTACCAGACGCAAGCGCTGCGCCGCACCGGTTCCACCGCGATCAACATGGCTTACGTCGCCGCGGGGCGCTTCGACGCCTACTACGCCTTCGACAACAAGGTCTGGGACGTGGCCGGCGGAACCGTGCTCATCCGCGAAGCCGGCGGCCTCGTCGACAACGTCGACGGCTCGCGCTACGACCCATTCACGCCCGACGCTCTCGCCAGCAACGGTCTGTTGCAGCCGGAACTCCTCGAAATATTTCGTAAGGGCATTTGATTGCCGAGCCACGCCCGGAAGGAAGCGGGACCGCATGTCACGCTCTGACAAGAACGATGTGGACCGAAACCTCCGCGCGGCATGCTGACGGGCGCGGCTCGGTGAAACAGGAAACGCCATGAACCTGTGCTTCAGTTTTCTCTTCTGCGCCCTCTCGACGGCTCAGGCACCCACCGAGGCGAAGATCGACGAGCTGGCGCGCGCGGCCATGAAACACTGGCACGTCCCCGGTCTCGCCCTCGTCATCGTCCACGAAGATCGCATCGTGTATCTCAAGGGCCATGGCGTTCGTCAACTCGGCGGCGCCGATCCGGTCACGCCCGATACCGTGTTCCCCATCGCCAGTTGCTCGAAATCGTTCGCCTCGCTCGCCTTGGCCATGCAGGTGAGCGAGGGCAAAGCAAGTTGGGACGACCGCGTCCGCAAACACATCCCCTTTTTCAGACTCGCGGATCCCCATGCCGACGCGCTGGTGACGCTGCGCGATCTTCTCGCCCATCGCACGGGGCTCGGCCTACACGATTTCTTGTGGTACCGCGCCGGCGTTTCGCTGGAGGAACGCATCCGTCGCCTCGGGCATCTGGAGCCGGAGTTTCCGTTTCGGCAATCGCTGCGTTACCAGACGGTGGCCTTCGGAGCCGCGGGGTTCGCCTCGGGACGGATCGAACATTCGAGCTGGCGCGACGTCGTGCAGAAGCGAATCCTGGATCCGCTGGAGATGAAATCGTCGGCGGCGGTGTTTCACGACGGGCTCAAGGAATTGGCCAGTCCGCATCGGCGAGACGAAGGGAAGGTCGCGGTCATCGCCCGTTACGATCTGAGCGAAGACGATCCGGCAGGCTCCGTGCATTCGAGCGCTCGCGATCTGGGAAATTACCTGCGCTTTCAGCTCGGCGATGGGACGTGGAACGGTAAACGATTGTTGTCTGCGGACTCCCTGGCCGAGCCGCACAAGCCGCAAACCGTGGTCGCGGCCGAGGCGATCACGAAACGTCTCAACCCGGAATCGCGGATCGTCAACTACGGGCTCGGCTGGATCGTGCAGGATTATCGCGGTAAGCTGCTCGTGCAGCACGGCGGCGCCATCGACGGCTTTCGCGCCCACCTCGCGCTCGTTCCAGAGCTGCGCCTGGGCATCGCCGTGATCAACAATCTCGACGGGAATTACGCCAACCTCGCGCTCAGCAATCAACTCGTCGACCTCTTTCTCTCGGCTCCCGCGCACGATTGGCAAACGCATTACGCAGACATCGTCGAGGAACTGGTGGCGCAGCGGCAAAAACATCGCGTCGCCGTGCGAAAAACGCGCCGTCCCGAGGAACCGCCGACTCGGCCGCTGGAGAGCTTCGTCGGAACCTACGAACATCCCGCGCTGGGCGTCTGTACGATCTCGCTCAGAGAGGGTAAACTGCGCTGGCAATGGGGGCTGTGGAAATGCGACCTCGAGCCCTGGGGGGGAGATCGCTTCGCCATCAATGACAGGCCGCTCAGCGATCAGATCCTCGAGTTCGCCGTCCCCGACGTGGGCCCGATTCCGCGCCTGCAGTTTCTCGGGTATGTCTTTCAGCGTAAGCGGACGCCATGATACCGGCCCATCTCATACAGCGTTTCTGGTCCGACTTCGATCGCCGAGATTACGTCCGCGCCGAAGACTTGGCCCGCGAACTGGCGCAGAACTCGCCGCAAGAGGCGGAGCCATGGTATCTGCTCGGCGTCCTGGGACAGGTCGCGCAAAAGCCCGAGCCCGCGTGCCGATTCTACGCCCAGGCGCTCGCGTGCAATCCCGATCATGGCTCCACGCTCAACAATCTCGGCGTCCTGCTGACCGCGCTGGGCCATCATTCGCAGGCGGTCCAGCTCCTTGAACGCAAAGTCCGTCTGCAGCCCGAACACGCCGACGGCCACTTCAATCTCGCCAACGCCCTGGCGGCGCAGGGCCGACGCCCGGAAGCGTTTCCGATCTACGAACGAGCGCTCGCGCTGCAACCAGAATTCGCGGAGGCGCTCGTCAATCTCGGCGCCTATCTCTACCAGGAGGGACGCTCGGCCGACGCGCTGGCGCCGCTGGAACGGGCGCTGCGTCTGCAACCCGACAATCTCTCCGCCCGGCTCAACTACGCGTATTCCTTACTCGGCCTGCGCCGTTTCGCCGACGCCCTGCCGCATCTGCTGCAGGCCCGCACCCTGGCGAGCGCCAGCGCCGAACTCCTCACGAACATCGGTTACGCCCAGATCGAGACGGGCGACTACGCCGCGGCTGGAAAGATTCTTAAGGAATGTGCCGAGGCGTTTCCCAATTACCCGCTCGTCTACAAACAGCTTGGCATCCTCTGCTTCCGCGTCAATCGTCTCGAAGACGGCGTCGTGTTTCTCAAGCAATTCCTGGCGCATCTTCCCCGCCACGGGGAAGGGCATCAAAACCTCGGCTTCCTGCTCACGAACCTCGGACGCTATGACGAGGCGATGGGCCACTTGAACGAGGCGCGGAAGTACGATCCCAACCTGGTCGAGACGTACAACTCGATCGGCATCACGTTGGGCAGGCAGGGACGCGACGACGAGTCGCTGGCAGCTTTCGACGAGGCGCTCGTGCGAAGTCCACAGTTCTGGGAAGTCCACTCCAACCGCGCGATGATCTTGCTGCGCAACCAGCGCTTTGCCGAGGGCTGGCCCGAGTACGAATGTCGCCTGATGAATCTCCCCGCCTCGGAATCGTCCGCGCCGCAGTGGCAGGGCGAATCGCTCGCCGGGAAGACGATCCTGCTCACGTGGGAACAAGGACTGGGCGACACGATCATGTTCGTCCGTTACGTGCCGACCTTGAAGGCGCGCGGCGCCCGTGTGTTGTGTCAGGTGCAGAAGCCGCTGCATCCGCTACTGCGCAGCCTGTCCGTGGAACTGCTCGAACGCGGCCAGGAGTTGCCGTCGCACGACGTACAATCCCCGCTGCCGAGCCTGCCGTACCGGCTGGGGGATCTCGAGGCGCCGGTCCCGTACTTGAGCGCCGATGCCGATCTCATCGAGAAATGGCGGCCCCGAATCGCGGAACTCTCCGGGTTGCGCGTGGGGATTGCCTGGCAGGGAGACGTCGGCTTCCAGGGCGATCGGCATCGTTCCGTGCCGTTACGGCATTACGCGAAGCTGTCGGCGCTTCCGGACGTAACCTTGATCGGCTTGCAAAAAACGCACGGCCTCGAACAGATCGAGCCGAACCGCGCAACGGTGCAGATGCTCAACTGGGGCCCGGACCTGGACAACGACGTCGGCGCCTTCATGGACACGGCCGCGATCATGACGCTGCTGGACCTGGTCGTCACGTCCGACACCGCGATCGTGCATTTGGCCGGCGCGCTGGGCGTGCCGGTGTGGCTGGCGACGAGTTACGCGCCGGACTGGCGCTGGTTTCGCGAAGGGGCCGAGAGCCGATGGTATCCTTCGCTACGGATGTTCCGCCAGCCGCGATTGGACGACTGGGAAAGCGTCTTCGACGAGATCGCGCGGGCGCTCAAGGGGACGAAGCCGCGCGGCTAACCCAGGCCCATCGCCTTGAGCTTCGTTTTCGCCGCCTGGCCGACCTTCGTTTTCGGCGATCGCTTCACCACCGACGCCAACACTTTCCCGCCGAACTGCTTGTAAATCCCCTCGCGCTCCGAGAAGTGAAAGCCGAGGTAAAACAAGTCTTCCGGCTCCAGCCACTTGGCCTTGTCGATGAGTCCCGACAACTCCGCTTCGTAGTTCTGCACCAGATGGAAGAACTGCCCCAGGCACGGGTCGTTACTGCGGGCTTCGTGGGCCAATTCTTTCTGCGAAACCTTGAGTCCGCACCCGGCCAACTCGAATCGCAGGGCGAATCCGCTCGCCGGATCGCGGGCGACTTGCCGCAGATAGAGGACGGCCTTGTCGTAATCTTTCTTCTTACGCAGGGCGACGCCACGCGCTTCGAGTTTGGCTTGCAAGCCCTTCTCGTCGGCCTCGCGCAGCAAGAACAGGAGCGCTTCATTGCGGCGATCGCCCCCTTCGAGGTGCTTGCACGCCTGGGCGAAAAGCTTGTCCTGCAGCGGCGCGGGATACGACTTGGCGAAAGGCGCCTGCGAACGCGCCAAACTCCAGGCGGCGTCGGCGTTCTGGGCGGCGAGCAACGCTTCCACCAACATTTCTTGGCCGTGCGAACGCTTCGTCAGCTGCTCCAACACCGCGTCCCGATAGCTCTTGTCGGGATGCCGCATCTGGCCGGTGAGGACGGCGGCGACCTCGGGCGTATCGTGCTCCGCGAGTTTCTCCAGCGCCAGTCTGCGGGCGCCGACGTCGGAGCCCTCGAAGAGCGCGAGCCAGTGCGGCAGCGTCTTGGCGTTCGCAGCCTGGTGCTGCAAGATCATGAGCGCGGGCGCCGCGATGCGGAAGTCGCGGTCGCCCGCACACGCAAACAGCGCGGCCAGATGGTCCTTGCCCGGAGCCTTGCCGAGCTTGCCCAGGGCCTGCAGCGCCGCGACGCGCAGCTCGAGCGAATGCCGGGCCGTCACCCGTTGCCAAAAGTACGGTTCCGCGCGCGGTTCGGCGAGCGCGGACAGGAGCCGAAGCGCGGCCATCTCGGCGGCTTTGGTCAGCGAACCCTTCTCGGCTTTGAGCAAATCCAGGAGCGGCTCGGTGAGCGCCTTGCGTTTGGCAGGGGAGAGTTCCGGGATTTGCGCGATGAGCCCGCGCACCGCGGCGTCGACGACGCCGGGATCGGAATCTTGGAGGAATTCGAGCGCGGCATGGTCGGCGGAGACGGAGCCGCCGGCGCCGAGCGCGGAGGCGATGTAGCGTCGCAACCCCGGAGCGATTTTGGGCATGAGATCGTGCAGCGCCTTGACTGCCTTGGCGCCCAGCCGCGCCGCCGACTGCGCCGCCTGCTCGGCGCCCTCGCCTCCTTCTTGAACCCGTGCCAGAAGCGCCGGCAACGCCTCCTGCACCTTGAACTTCCCGGCCGTGAGGATGGCGAGCACGCGCAGCTCCTCGTCGGCGTCGGCAACGATCAGAGCGATTGACTTGCCAACGTCGCTGTCCGGAGTCGCGATCTCGGCAAGCACGCGCAGGGCCGACAGGCGGATCTCGCGCGGTTGATCGTCATTGAGCAATTGCAAAATGCGCTTCGTGGTCGCGTCGGCCATGGAGGGGTTCCGGTCGAAGAAAGAAGTAGTCTCTGGATTAACATACGAATTTCCCATAGCCGACGTCGCAGCGGGGCAAAGGCGTCGAGCATGTCGAGACAGGATATACTGGAAATAGCCCGCGACTGGAGAAACGCCATGACGCCCCGCATCCTGATGTGTCCGCCCGATTTTTACGGCATCGAGTACGAGATCAACCCCTGGATGAGCCGGGCGCGCGGCATCCTCGGCGATCGGCCCAAGGAGCAGTGGCGCGTGCTTTTTGAAACCCTGCTTCAGCTCGGCGTGCACGTCGACCTGATGCTGCCGCAACCGGGACTGCCGGACCTGGTGTTCACCGCGAACGCGGGAGTGGTGTATCACGACCAGTTCTTCAGCTCGCGGTTCAAGCACGCCGAGCGCGCCCGGGAAACGCCCTACTTCGACGCCTGGTTCGCCGAGCATGGCTTCCGCACCCGCCATCTTCCGGAAGGGCTCTACTTCGAAGGCGCCGGCGATGCCCTCTTTTGCGGCGACGCGCTCTACGCCGGCTACCGCATCCGCAGCGATGCGCTCGGACATCAGCATCTGGGCGCGGAACTCGGCAAGCAAGTGTTGCCGATGGAGCTGGTCGACCCCCGATTCTACCATCTGGACACGTGCTTCTGTCCCCTGGCGCCAGGCGAGGCGCTCTACTTCCCGCCGGCGTTCGACGAGTACGGCAGACGCGTGCTACAGTCGCACATCCCGAAGTTGATTGAGGTCGCGGAACCGGAGGCCGAGCGCTTCGCCTGCAACGCGGTCGTGGTTGGCAAGAAGGTGGTCATCAACGCGGGGAGCGATCGGCTCGCGCGTGATTTGCGTGCGCGCGGCTATGAATGCGTGTTTGTGGATCTGGACGAGTTCATCAAAGCGGGCGGCAGTGCGAAGTGTCTGACGTTGCGTCTGGACGGCGAGGAAGCGGCGAGTTGGAAAGTAGAGATTTAAGCCACAGAGAGCACCGAGGACACAGAAGAAACACGATTCAATGCATTACTCTGTGTCCTCGGTGCTCTCTGTGGCTGGCCTTTTTTTCACCAGTTGACGCTCTCCGCAGGTTCGGAGACGCCGATGCGGTAGCTGAACTGTTCGAACTCCTGGCGATATCTTGCGTCAGTGCTATGCAGGTGCTCGCCTTCGGTGATGAGCTTCATGCCGTCGTCGCGGACAATTCCCATGGCGTCGAGGATGCGGGCGAACGGACGGAGGTTCTTCGCGTAGACCACGAGCAGCTTGTGCTCGTCGAACTGCACTTCCATCGGCCCCTTGGCGCTCAAGATGGCCAGTCCGGTGCAGCCGTCGTTCAGCAGCAAATCTTCGAAGTCGTAACAATGGCTCTTGAGAATCGGCAGATCTATCCGTTCGCGGTACAGATCTTGATGGGCGCCGGTCTGTTGCTCGTGGCTCGTCTCGAGCACGACGTCGACGAGATCGCCGAGCGGGTCGAGGAGGTCGAGGAAGGCGTCGAAAAGCTGTTCGCGGGAGACGGCGGCGGCGAGTACCGGTACCTTGAAGTTGGCCGAGCGGTCCTGGTAGGTTTCGATCCGATAGCCTTGACGCGGCACCACTTGGCGCTCCGCCGCGGGCCGGATGGCGTCGGTGAGGCGGAAGTCGCCGTACTGATCTTTCAGGAGATGCTGGGTCAGGTTCGCTTTCACGGTGACACACCCGGGGTTGGGGGTTCTCGGCGTCTGGGGAAAGTATAGGTCGCAAAATCGGCACGCACAAATCCGACGCAGGCATTGTAGCGCGGAAAGTGCGAAGAAAAGTTAAAGTTTTGGCGAGCAACCTATTTACGCCGATTCGGACGCTTGGTGGACGGAAATCGACGTCCGCTCACTCCACCCGCACCGTTTCGAGTTCGCCGGTGATCAAGTCGAGGAAGGCGAACTGCCTGGGATTGGCGCGATGCAAGGCGCCAGGGTTGATAACGCGCGTCTTGCCGATGCGCTCGTCGCGCGGCACGTGCGTGTGGCCGTGGAAAATGTAGTCGTATGCCTGGGACGCGATCAGGTCTTGCAGGAGTCGGCCGTCATCGCCATGCGTGACGGCGAGGGTCTTGCCCGCAAGTTCCAGATGAGCGAAGTTGGGGTCGAGCACGCCGCCGATGGTTTCGACGGTTCGGGCGATGAGGGAGCGTTCGCGATCGCAGTTGCCGTGGACGAAGTGCGTTCCGCGCGGGAAGTGCCGGACCGCGTCGGCGTCTTCGAGGTCGCCGCAGTGCAGGATCTGCGTGACGCCAGCCTCTTCGATGAGGGCGAGAACCTGCAAGATGGTCGCGTGTTTGCTGTGAGTGTCGCTGACGACGGCAATGCGCACGGTAACCTCCAAACGCGGCTGAGACGCAACCGTAGAACAAGCGGCCCGCTTGTTCACTCCGCAAAGGCAAGCGAGGCCGCTTGCCCTACGAATCCGCGGCAATTACCTCTCCGCATCCTACCGAGAGTTGCGAGACGAGAAACATTACCCTCAAAAGAACAAAGCCCGAGGACGACTTGCGTCTCGGGCTCGTTTTATCATGTTGACGGAGTGGGCGTTAGTCGCGGGACGACGTCGCCATGAGCAGACGCAGGATGTAGTAGAACATCAGTGCGATGGAGGCGAACAGTTCCAGAGCCGCGGCCACATGCTGATCGGTCGGGTAGTGCAGCATGATGTTCGACGTGCTGTAGAGAACCGAGGCCGCTGCGAGGGCGATACCCAAGAACGAGAACCACATGCCCAGGCCGATCGAAGCCGGGAAGAGGATCGAGCAGAGAATCAACCCGATCATCAGGAAGCCGGCGATCGAGATGATCGGTCCGAGGAACGAGAAATCTTTACGGGTGATGACCGCAGCGAGCGTCAAGCCGCCGAAGAGACAACCGGTGTAAATGCCGGCGGTTGCGATCAGGTTCTTACCGGGGAAAAACCGATCCGCCATGTAAAGCAACGGGAAGAAGATGATCGCTTGCAGCACGACATAGAGCCCGAGGCCCGCGTACTTGACTGCCACGGACGACGCGGACCGGGCCATATACTGGGCCAGGTAACCGACGCCGACGAATGCGATCATGAGGAACAGGAGCGGGCCCATGCCCTGGGAACGTACGAACATCTGCAGAATGCTATTGCCGAACGGCGAATTGAACAGGAAAAGTTCCAGTCCGAGGAACGCCAGGATGGCGCCGGCCACGTGCAGATACGTCAAACGGATGAACGTTGCGCGGGCGTCGGCCGGTGCGTCTGCAACGGCATGATTGAAGCCCTCGTCATATTGATTGTACTGAAAAGACTGAGACATGGTCCCCCTCCGAAAGGTGGAATTGGGCTGAACGTTCGCTACCTCATTGTACGTTTTCTCGCAAGAAAGTTTCAAGTCCTCCTTGCGATTCGTCTTTATTTAAGGTTAGATAAACCCGGATTGCAAGTAAAATCGCCAAGTTCGAGGGTTTCGACATGCTTTTCCTCACCCGCTGGGCTGTGCTCGGGGCGTTTTTCGCGTGCTCATCCCTCGCCCAGGCCCAAACGGCGGTCCCGCCCGCGGATGTCCAGCAGCTGCAAAAGCTCTACGATGCGGAACGAAATCGGGCCGTTCAGGAGGGCAGCGTCAAACGTTCGCTGCCGGGACTTTTGGAGAAAGCCGACGAATTCGCCAAGAAGGGAGCCGACGCTCTGGCCGGCGGGCGCTTCCTACAGGCGGCGGAAGCGTATCGGCAAGCGCGCTGGCAACTCCCCTATCAGCCCGGCCACATGCCCGATCACGTGAGCCGAGTGCTGGGTAACTTCCGCCTACGCCATGCCCGCGTCATCACCTGCGTCGCCTATAGCCCTGACGGCAAGCTCCTCGCCACCGGAAGTCTCGATCGGACCGTAAAGATCTGGGATCTCGCCAACGGTCATGAGTTGCTGACGTACCAACTGCACGAACGGGCGCCCACCGCGCTCGCCTTCGCGGACGACGGGCAAACGCTCGCCAGCGCCGGCGGCGACAAGGACATCCGCCTGTGGGATCCGCGCACCGGTAAAGACCGCGTGATTTTCAAGGGCGAAGGCGAATATGTCAAGGCGATCGTCTTCGCGCGCGACGGCAAGACCCTCATCGCCGGGCACAACGGCGGGCCTGAAGGCGCCAGCGGCTGTCTCGCTTTTTACGACGCCGAATCGGGGAAAACCTTACGCGTCATCCACGACTTTCGAAACACCGTCCAGACCGTCGCCATCAACGCCAAGGGGAATATCGTCGCCGCCGGCACGGGGGGCGGCAAAGGCGGCAGCGAGTTCCGACTCTTCGCCTTCCCCAGCGTGGCCCGGGGCAAATCGGTCCCCGCCTACTGGAACTACCCCGATCCGTTCGGCTCGACCGATTTCCTCGCCTTCAGTCCCGACGACCGCTCGATCATCCGTTGTCTCCCCAGCTTCCGCGAACGCGATGCCGACGGCCTCGTTGACGAGAAAAAGCCGGTCAAGCTCCTGGGCGCCGAGATCTTTAGCGTGCCCGCCCCTGGCTCGCCGTTTCAGAATACGACCCCCCAGGTCAAGATCTTCACCCCCGCCAATGACCTCAAGTTTCATACCGCGCAGTACAGCCTCGACGGCAAGAAGCTCTTCCTGGGCTGTAGCGACGGGCTCATCCGCATCTACGAACCCGATTCCGGTGAACTGCAAGGCGCCTTTCGCGGCCATACCGGCCCCATCACCTGTCTGACGCAGCACCCCGACGGCATCCAACTCGCCTCCAGCGGATCGGATTTCATGGTCCGCGTCTGGGATTTCGACGTCGTCCTGCAAGCCCACGAAAACACCGGCCATCTCGCGCCGGTCTGGTCCGCCGTCTTCAGTCCCGACGGCAAGCTGATCGCCTCGGGCGGCGCCGACCGCACCCTCAAGATTTGGCAGGCGAAGTCGGGCAAAATCCTTCATTCGCTCGAAGGGCATGCGTCCGCGCTCACCGCCGTCGTCTTCGCTCCCGATAACAAGTCGGTCTATTCTGCCGGCGGCGACAAGGTCATCAAGGTCTGGGACGTCGACAGCGGCAAACTCCTCCGCGATCTCTCCGGACACAGCGCCACGATCACCAGCCTCGATATCTCCCGCGACGGCAAGACCCTCGTCTCCGGCTCCGCCGACCGCACCGTCAAAATCTGGGATCTCATCGAAGGAAAGGAGCGGAAATCGATCGACGGCATCGATTCGCTGGTGACGTCGGTCGCGCTCAGCCCCAACGGCAAAACGCTCGCGGTCGGGGCCGTCGATCAGGCGATTCGGCTCTACGACCTCGCCCAGGGGACGCTCACGTTCCGCTGGACGGCGCACGGCGTCTCCGTCAACGGTCTGGCGTATAGCCCCGACGGCGCCTACCTCGGCTCCTGCGGCGGCGATCAACAAGTCAAACTTTGGCCCACCGCTACCCCAGGCGCCCAGGCCCTGCTCCTGACCGGGCATCACGGGCCCGTTTCCGCCATCGCCTTCCACAACGACATGCTCGTCTCGTGCGGCGGCGATCTCACCGTCAAGCTCTGGAAGTACAGCTTCAACACCCCGCGCGAGGTCCGCACTTTCAAGGGCCATCGCGACTGGGTCACCTCCGTCGCCTTCTCGCGCGACGGCTACTTCGTCGTCTCCGCCAGCGTCGATCACTGCCTGCGCGTCTGGGAAATCACCTCCAAGGAAATCCCGCTGCTGCCCGAGCATCTCGGCGCCGTCCTCGCCGTCGCCGTCAGTCCCGACGGTACAAAAATCGCCTCGGCCGGCCGCGACAAGCTCATCAAAATCTGGGACCGCGCAACCGGCCAGGAACTCATGACCTTGACGGGCCATACCGATGAAATCCGCTCCCTCGCCTTCAGCAGCGATGGCAAGACGCTCGTGAGCGCCAGCGGCAATCCCGAAAACTCGCTGCGTTGGTGGAGTCTGGCCGGCAAGAAGGAAATCAACCTCACCCCGGCCCAACAGCTCAGCTGGCGCTCGATGATCGGGCCGGTGAATTTGCTCGCCATCCCCGCGGGTTCCGGCACGCTCCTGGCCTGGCAGGTGCCGAGCGAACGCTACAGCTCTGTGCTGGCCCACACGCTCGAGACCGGCGAAGAGGTCAGCATGTTCAACGATGCCCGCCCCGGCATCCACTCTTGCGCCTTCAGCGGGGACGGCAAGTTCGCCGCCCTCGGAGCCGACGACGGCAAGGTCGTCCTCTGGAACATCGAGACCAAGAAGCCGATCAACAAGGAGGCGTGGACGCTGTTCAATGACGCCGGGATCGCGGATCTGGGTCTGAACGCTGACGGCAGCCTGCTGATCGTTTCCAGTACGAAGGGCGACCTCGCCGTCGCCGACGTCGCCACACGCACGGTTCGCAAGTCGTGGAAGGGGCATCCCCGCAGCGTTTCGGGCATCCTCGTTTCTCCCGACGGCAAACGCTTCGCCAGCGCCGACCCGCAAAACGCGATCAAGCTCTGGGATCTGGACGGCAAGGAGCTGCGCAGCTGGGATTTTTCGCGTATCCATCCCAACATGGGGAGCCTGCTCGCGAACCTCGCCTTCACGCCCGACGGCAAGAATCTCGTCACCGCCAACGTCGACACCACGCTCTTTCTGCTCGAATTACCCTGAGCAATCTGGTAATATGACGGATGAACTTCATCTCCCTCAAGGAATTTCTCATGGCACGCATCACCGGTCTCTCACTCCTTTCCGGTTTCTTCCTCGCTCTCACCTGCCTGCAGGCCGACGATCCTAGCGCCGGCGACGATCCGAAGGTCGCCCTGCAATCGATCCAGGACTACATCGGCGGCTGGAAAGGCAACGGCTTTAGCGAGAAGGAAAAATCGAGCTTCTGGGACGAGACGGCGAGTTGGAGCTGGCGCTTCAAGGGCAAGGACGTCTGGATGAGCGTCGACATGGACAAGTCGAAACTCTTCAAGTCGGGCGAGATGCGTTGGCTCAAGACCAAGGGCCAATTTCAGCTGACGCTGATCGGCAAGGACGACGCCAAGAAGGTTTTCGTCGGCGAAATGAAGAAGGGGACGCTGACGCTCGAATCGAAGGACAAATCGGGCGATGTCGAGCAACTCAAGATGGCGCTCGCCGCGGGCAACATTCGCATGATTTCGACGTTTTCGACCAAGCCCGCGGATCGGACGCTCTTCTCCAAGACGATGACGCTCTCGTACACGAAGGAAGGTGAAAAGCTCGCGGGCGTGTCCGGCGGCAAGAAACCCGAATGCGTCGTGACCGGCGGCCTCGGGACAATGGCGGTGTCGTATCAAGGCATGACGTATTTCGTCTGCTGCACCGGCTGCCGTGACGCGTTCAACGAAAACCCGGCGAAGATCCTGTTGGAGTACGCCGCCCGCAAGAAGGCGGAAAAGGGGAAGTAATCAACGTTCGCCTCCGGTGGCAGAGGAACCGCGATGGCAACTCTATTTCGAGCGATCTGCGTCGGCCTGTTAGCGGGACTTCTCGTGGGAGGGTGCGCTGCCCGCACTACCGAAGCGGGCTGGGAGCCGATCGCGTTTTGGATGCTCTTTCCCGTGGTAGGCGGCGTTGCGTTTGCCTTAACATTACTTCTGGGATTCGCGAGAGACTTCGACCAGAGCGATGTTGAATCACCGCAGCGGACCGACGGCGAACGACGGAAAGGGGTTTGCGATGAGTGACGAGTCACGGGAATATCCTGCTGTGAACTCCACGAAGGCGAAAACCAAATCGTTCGCCGCTGCGCTCAACTACGAGGCCGTCGATATGAGGCAGGGTTGGCCCCAGGCGGCACGCGACGCCTGCCGACAAATCTGGGATTTAATGCATGCATCGCCGTTGGAAAACGTTGACGAAGCGGGCAAGGAAGTTGAATCTCGTTTCGACGACTTGATCAACGCCCTGGTCGAACAACGCGACGGCCTCGTCGGCGCCTCCCAGCTCGATTCTGATATTCGAGAACTGCAACAATTAAAGCGAGACGTTCTCGAAAACTGGCCCTGGTCGAGCCTCGAACTTCCTCCCGTCAATGTGGAAATGCTCAATGCCTCGATGGCCGCCTTCGCTGCCGGGGAGAAAGGTCAACGCATCGAAGTCTTGATCCGACAATTGAGCAGCGAAATCGCCTTTGAAAAACGACGTACCGGTTAGCCGAGGAAAAGGGGATGCCCCACGTCCTTGTGATGCCGTTGGTGAGCCAAGCACTCGGCGAAATCCTTCCGCGCGGGCCATTGTTGACTGTCTTGAACCGCATGTACGATCAACTCGAAAACCATTACGAACGCTACCGAACTCGTCGCTACTCGGCACGACCCGACGACTATTTCGACTACATCCTGTATTTCGCGAACGAGCAAGGTGAGTGGAGCACGTTCCGATTCACGATCGACGATAAGCAAGCGCAAGGATACTTGATTGTCGCCGCCGTGAGTTATTGCAAGGGAAAAGCAAGGCCCGGTTGAGAGATTGCGTCTTTCAAGCGGCGCCAATATTTATGCGAGAATCGATCATGGCCGCGGCCGAAGTCATCCCCCTGGAGCAACTCTACGAGCAAGACGAGACCGCCTGGCTCGATCAGATGGCGGAGTTAATCGAGCACGGCCAATTGGACGCTTTGGACTATTCCAACCTGGCGGATTACCTGAAAGACATGGCCACCAGCGGACGGCGGGAAGTACGCAATCGGCTCAAAATCCTGCTCATGCACCTACTTAAATGGGAGCATCAACCGACTCGGCGCACTCGAAGTTGGCGTACCACGGTCTTGAATCAGCAACAAGAACTGGCGGACTTGGCCAGTCGGGGGGTGCTTAAAGTCTACGCTGGCGAAATCTTGAAGGCTGCGTATCAGGCGGCCGTCAATTGGCGGCGTCCGAAACGAATCTGCCCCAAACAGCGTTTCCATCCGAATGTCGGTACACGCTGGACGAATTGCTGAACATCGAGCTACCCATGCGCGATGACGTTACGCTTTGATCGCCCAGCGGACCTTCGCCGAGCGCGCGCGCGGATTGTCTTGTTTCTCCGCGAACGTCGGCCGTAACGGGTCGTCGGAGATTTGGCGATATTGCCCGGCGCGCTGGCCGTCGCGGAAGGCATTTTTCACGAGCCGATCTTCGCCGCTGTGAAAGCAGATGATCGCCAGACGTCCGCCGGGGCGCAGGCAATCGGGGGCGATGCGCAGCAGGTTCGTCAGGTTGGCCAATTCGCGATTGACAAGGATGCGCAGCGCCTGGAAGGTGCGGGCGGCCGGGTGCGCCTTCTTGACGTTCGGTTTGGCCGATAGCTGCCAGGTCGGCTCGCCGACGACGGTCTGCACGAGGGTCGCCAGGTCGTACGTGGTCGCGAGCGGCTGAGCGCTGCGGGCGAGCACGATGGCGTTGGCGATGGCCTCGGCATACGGTTCGTCGCCCCATTCTTTGAGAGCCGAGGCGAGTTCGGGGAAGGCGATCGTCTGCAAAATTTGGGCAGCGGTTTTGCCGCGCGAACGATCCATGCGCATATCGAGCGGTCCGCTGCGCGAGTAGGAAAACCCACGGCCCGGATCGTCGATCTGCATGCTCGAGACGCCCAGGTCCGCCAGCATCATATCCGCCTGACCGCCGGGGACGCTCGCCAGCGCCTGCGCCAGACCGGCGAAGTTGAGATGTTCCAGGCGCACGGTGCAGGGCGCGCCGGCGAGGCGTTCGCGCGCCTGGGCCAAATTCTCGGCGTCGAGATCCAGCGCGAGCAGCGTGCCGGTCGGACCGATGCCGTCGGCGAGCGCGAGGCTGTGCCCGCCGAAACCGAGGGTGCAATCGACGGCGACCTCGCCCGGTTGGGGGCGGAGGATTTCCAGGATCTCCCGCTGCATGACAGAGCGATGTTGGCCGGCGGGCGTGCTGCGCCTGGGTGTTTTCACGGGAGGATCTCGCGAATTTCGGACAATCGGTGATGGGCATCCCTTATAATAGGGGAAACATTGGCCAATGACGGAACCATGCAACCCCGCGGCTTCAAACCCGAGTTCGAATCCCTCGAAGGGCGAGACCTGCCGCAGGCCTCGCCCTGGCAGGCGCCGCTCGTCGATGCGGCGCTAGTGCAGGCCGCCGAGGTACGCAGCGCGGAATCGGCGCACGCCGCGGTTTCGGCGTCGAATCTCGAAGCCTGTTTCGCCCAATTCGCCGAGAATACGCAGGCCGAGGGCGTCGCGTACTTCTTCAATTACGCCCATAAATCGATCCGTTCCCGGCGGAGCGTGAAAGAGCAAGATCGCGCCGATCTCGTGCAAGAAGTCTACGTCGAATGGACTAAGTTCCAGGGCGCCAACCCGGCCGCCTGGCAGGAAGTGTTGTCGGTCGATTCCCAGGCACGCACCGACCTGCGCACTTCGATCTACCGCATTCTCGATCGCTACCGCTATGCACAAAATTCGGGCCGGACCGTCGAGTTGGGCGAGTACGATCCGCCTCAACCGACGCTCAAGCCCGAGACGCAGCGAATCGACGATCGACTCGACACGCAAGCCTGGCTCGCAGGATTGCCACGCGAAGAAGCGAGCGTGATCGCCAAGCATTACTACGAGCACCAGACGATCGAGAAGATCGGCGAACAGCTTTCGCTGGCGAAGCAGCGGATCTCCGAGATTCATCGACGCGCACTCGCCAGCCATCCGGAAGCGGTCGGCGAAGAATAATTAAGAAGTCTTACGTAAAAAGCCATCCGCCTCGGCCCGAATTGCCGACTGCACGGCATCCGGCGACTGCGTGGCGTCGATGACCTTGATGCGCTCGGGGTCGCGCGCCGCCTCGGCGAGAAAGCCGGCGCGGACGCGCTCGTGATACGCCTGATCCCGGCTTTCCATGCGGTCGGCTTTCTCCTTGAGTCGAGTCTTGGCATAGTTGATCGGCAAGTCGAGCACCAGCGTCCCGTCCGGCACGAGGTTCCCCGTCGCCAGGAGGCCGAACTGCCAAACCAGTTCCGGCCCCATGCCTCCCGCATGCCCTTGATACACGACATTCGCGAGCAAGAAGCGATCGCTGAGCACGACCTTGCCCGCTTCCAGGGCCGGGCGAATCACGTCCTGCACGAGCTGCGCGCGGCTCGCCATGAACAGGAGCGTCTCGCTCGTCAGACATAACGGCAGCGCCGGATCGAGCAGCAGTTGACGGATCGCCTTGCCGACGGAGGTGCCGCCTGGATCTGCGCATTCGACGACGTCCAAACCCTGCTCGCGCAACCAGCCGGCGAGAAGTTTGCACTGCGTCGATTTGCCCGCGCCGTCCAGGCCGTCGAGCGACAGAAAGACGCCTTTCATGGTTCCCGGTCCTTGCTGTAGACCATGACGACGGCCGACTGCCCCAGGACTCGGCACGGGAGATACTTGAGCTGCCGCCAGTTGACCTTGTAGATGGCGTCCTTCATCAACGTCGGGTCCGTAACGATGGCGGCGACGATTCCCTTGGGTCTGAGGACGCGGTCCCATTCGGCGACCGCCTTGTAGTAGAGCGGGCCGATCTCTTCCGGCGTGCTGAGCTGTTTGCCGAACGGCGGGTTGCAGAGGATGCGATCGACGGAATGGTTCTCGAGCGGTAGTCGTCGTGCGTCCCATTTCTTGAGTTCGAACTCGCCGATCTGCCGTAAGTTAGCCGTCGCGGCGCGGAGGTTGCCCGGGTCGATGTCGCCCCCGAGAAATTTGAGATTCCACGAGGGGAGATCGCCGTGACTGAGCCGTCGCGCGAGAAATTGCGCCTCGGCCAGGAGGGTGCCGGCGCCGCACATGGGGTCGAGGATGACGTTCTCGGGTTTGATGTTGACGAGCCGGGCCATGCACGCCGACTCCGGCGGGCGCAGCGACGCGGGAAAATGTTCGTATTTGTAAGTCCGGTGCCGCATGGTACGGTCGGAAAGCCGAATGCCGCACAGCGCCGTCGCGCCTTGAATGGTGAGCCAAATCTCGACCGACGCGTTCTCCTCCGCCTCGCGCCAGCTCATCGGCAGCTTACCGTCGACGCCCTTGGCGAGCGCCTTGAGCGCATCGAACCGGCGATAGCCGTGCTCGCCGAGCATCTGCACGACCAGGCGATACGTCGGCTTTCCCTTGGGTTTGGGCGTGACGGCGTGGTGGATGTCCAGGAGTTGCTTCCAGGGGATGTCCTTGTCGGTCCACTTGCGGATGCTCTCGAGATCGACGGCCCGGTAGGTGAGTTCGTCAGTCCCCCAACCGAAGAGAAAGACGTCCTCAGCCGTGCGCAGTTGCATCAGCGAACGGTCGATCTCCTTGACGCGGAAGACGACGTAGCCCTTGGCAGTCTTCTTAATTTTGGCGCGGAAGTCGACGCGCAACTCGTCGGCGGTCACCTCTTCGAGGCCGGGCGGAGTGAGTGCGTAACAGGCAGGGAGTTCTGCGTCGGAGCTTCGAGCCGTCATTCCGGTAAATCCTTGGGTGGCTGGCGCGTGGGATCGCGATCCAGACCATTGTACCGTTTCGAGCCCTTTTTGCCGAACCGATACTCGCTCTCGTGCGCCTGTTCGGGATTCTCGCGCAGATCGCGCTCGAATTTGCGCCGTCGGCTTTTGTTGCCGGCGCGCTTGACCTGACGTTTCTCTTTCCGCAGCGCCTTCTTTTCGCGGTCCATGATCGGCCTCCAAGAGAAGGAGTCAAAATACCGAAATCAGGTTCGCGAATGAGCCCCGTAGCAGGCTTCACTTGAACCAACCCATGGCGGTCACGCGTCGGCCGGCGCGGTCCGCGCCGAGGCCGATCAGCATCAAGTCGTGGCCGCGGAGGCGCTCGGGGAGGTCCGCGTCGCCGACGGTCAACTTGAGCGGCGGCTCGTCACCGGTCGTCAGGTCGCCGGGGAAGCGGCGTTCAAGTTCCAGCCGCGACCAGGTTACGCCCTCGGGCAGCGTGTAGTGAATCTTCGCTTTCGACAACGTGCCGCGCACGACCTCGCGGCGAACGTCGGCGGGGAGCGAAACCAGCGTCAGTTGAAAGTCGCCGTACGCCTGGGCGCTCACGCGGTAGGTGCCGGGAGCGTCGGCTTGTAACAGGAAATAGCCCGCAGCCGTCGGCGCGATATCAAGTTCGACGCTGCCGCCGCTGAGTTCGAGGGGATGGGCAAACGGCCCTGCGAGCGGCGCGCGGAACGTCGGACTCGTCGGGCGCGGCGCGAAGGGGGTTTCGACCTGGGCGACGGTCCAGGCGCGGAACGCCTCGGGGAAGCGTTTCTGCAGGGCGATTTCGAGATTCTCGATGCCGACGAAATTCGACTGTGCGAGTTCGGTGAGGAGGGCATCGCCGCGCTGTCCATGACACCACTTCAAGAAGAGATACGCGGCGCCGCGCGTGCCGGGATTGCGCCAAAGTTTCTCGATGAAATAGTCGCCGACGACCAGGCGGTATTTTTCCGGAGCCGCCAGGTACGCCCGGATGCGGTAATCCAGATTCGACCACGAATAGCCCATGAGATCCTCGGCCAGGTGGGCGAGACCTTCATTGAGCCAGCTCTCTTCGTCGCGCAACGATTTGGCATGCGGATGCTGAAAGTGTTCGCTGAAAACGACGGCGTGTACAAATTCGTGGATGAGCAGCGTGCGCAGGTGCGGCCCGGGGACGACGTCGCTGCGCAAGTACATCATGTCGCACTGGTTGCCGAAGGGGGGCGTGAGTTCGCGCAGGAAGTCGCTGCTACGCACGAAGCCGAAGAGCGAAGGCGACGCCCCCTGGATTTTTGCGATGGAGGCGGTCAGGAAGATGGTAAACCTTCCGTCACGGTCGATGTCGTGCGCCCGGCCCAAATGCTTCACCGTCCAGGGGTAGATCTCGTCGTCGAACGTGCGCAGAATCTCGGCCAGGGTCAGTTCCAGCGCGGGCGTGACCTTTTCGCGGGCGTCGAGATAGACCTGGCACCACTTGCCGACGCGCAGCAACTTCGCATCGATGGCGGCGTAACTGTGCGTCTGGTCGAGATCGACGTCGCGCGTGAGTAAGTGAAACGTCTTACGTTCCGGGGGCGTGCGATTCGGGTCGAAATAGAAGCTGACGCGCTGGGCCCGCGCACGTTGTAGCGCCGACTGCTGTTCCTTGCGCAGGAGTTTCCAGATTGGATCGAGCGGCTCGGTCGCGGCGAGGAGCTTGGGGTCGGCAGTAACGGTAGTAGCACTTTTGACGTGCACGCGGAGCGGCCCTGCCTTCGGATCGGGTTGGCCGACAATCAGGACGAACGAGGAACCGGGCGCCTCAACTTTGAGAACGACTTCGCCTTTGCCGTGAGCCACGGCGATCGGCCAAGAGTCCGCGTGTGCGGCTGAGCTGAAATGGAAGCAATTTACCAGCAGGAAGGAAAGGCCCCAACGGGTCGACATGCCAGGCCTCGCACAGAATCTTTAGGAGCCAATCAAGAGGGTGTACGATCGGCTTCGTCCGGCCCTGGGCCGGAGCATCATTCTATTTCGCGAGGCAAACGAAAACGCCTTCGCCCGAGGTCCGTACCTCCGGCGAAGGCGTCAAAAACCCCATACCCATCTTAGTTGTTAGAGACCGTGGTGGTGGTCGTACCGATCGCGAGCGGCGGCGCGTCCACGCCTTCCAAGGGCCGACGGATCTCCAGGGCGTCCTGGTGGTAACGCCAGCCGACCAGGCCCTTTTCCTCGAACATATCGAAGACGTACCAGGCCAGTTCTTCGCCGATCTGGAACGGGATCAGCGCGAGGCCCTGAACGGGGTCGAGCAGGAAGACGTCGATCTTCCGCAGTTCGCGCATGGCGTCCTTAAATTTGCCGGACACCTGGAACTGCTCTTTCTCGGAGTCAGCGATTTCGATGAGGGTGGCCCGGTCGGCCTTTTTATCGTGCAGGCGCTGGACGGTGACGTTCAGACGCTGGGTATCGAGCCAATGATCGCGCAGCGAACGGATGACGCTGTGCAGGTAAGGGATCGCTTTGTCCGCCTCGTGACGTTTCCAGAGGCGAATCACCCGTAACCGACGGGATTTCTTGGGACGGTTCATGGCTTGCCTCCTCGGGATGTGAGAGGATTCGGCGAATCTTCTCTGTGTACTCTAGGTTAGTTTTTTGACCCTGCCCGAAAACTTCTCCAGATTCGCGTCTCCGTGCTATTTGGCGGCTTTGCGGAGGTCGAAAGCTATAAGGTGCAGGAAGTGTGCCGAATAGGGCGATTGTTGCAAAATACTTCGCGTAAGACGTGAAGGTTTCCTGAAGTTCCTATCTAGCCTGAGGTTCCGATACGTCGATGGAAACCCCGGGAATTCCGCGCTTTTTGGCGCAAGTTGTGGCTGGCTGCTTCTGCCACGTTTTGAGGTCTTTTTCGATTCGTTTGCCGCAAAAAGAGACATGGATGTTATGATGAGGTTGTGCCCAGGCAACTTGTCAGGCTCAATCACGACACGGACGTTTCCCCATGGCGAATGCACCCTCAGGTCCGATTGAAGGCGTCGGCGCTACGGTCTACCGTTCCGTCGCCGGCCTCGGCGATTTCTTCCTCTTTGCCGCACGAACCTTCGTTTGGCTTTTCACACGTCGACCGGCGCCGCACACATTGCTTCCCAGTCTCTATCTCGTCGGCGTCCGCAGCGTCCCCGTCATCGCGCTCACTGGCACGTTCATCGGCATGGTGATGGCGGTGCAGACGTACCACCAGTTCAAGAAGATCGGCGTCGAGTCTCGCCTGGGCGCCATGATCGATATTACCATCGTCCGCGAACTCGGGCCCGTGCTGGCCGCGACCATGCTCGCCGGTCGCATCGGCTCGGCCATGGCCGCGGAGCTGGGAACGATGAAGGTTACCGAACAGGTCGACGCGCTCGCCTGCCTGGGAGCGCCGCCCTTGCACTATCTGGTGGTTCCGCGCGTCCTGGCATGCACGCTCCTGATTCCGCTTTTGACGATCCTGGCCGACTTCATGGGCATCGTCGGCGGCGCGGTGATGTGCACGCACGTGTTCGGCGTCGAGGCGCACTCGTACTGGAGCTTCGCGCAGGAATACGTGCGAACCTGGGACGTGATGATGGGGCTCATCAAGGCCGTCTTTTTCGGCGTCGCCATCGGCTTGATCTCGTGTTACTGCGGGCTCAACAGCCGCGCCGGCGCCGAGGGCGTGGGCCAGGCGGCGACCGAAGCGTTCGTCGCGTCGTTCGTCGCCATCCTCGTGCTCGATCTCTTTTTGTCGCTGATTTTGCTGCGTTTCTTCGCGCAGTCGGCCCGATCGTTCCTGTGATGCCATGGGTATAATGACACCATTATGACCGCCCCCCTCTCCAACTCGGCCATCCTCGCCCTACAAGGCGTCGCCATCGATTTCGGCGCCCAGCCGGTGCTTCGACAGATCTCTGTTGAGATTCCTCGTGCGCAGACCGTCGTCATCGTCGGCGAGTCCGGCTGCGGCAAGACCGTGCTCCTCAAACTCCTCATTGGACTACTGCACCCAACCGCCGGAACCGTTCGCTTCGATAACGCCGACCTCGCACAACTCAGCGATCGTCAACTCACGCAGCAGCGACTTCGCTTCGGTTTCCTCTTCCAGGGGGCGGCTCTGTTCGACAGTCTGACCGTTTTCGACAACGTCGCCTTCGGCATGCGCGCGCAGCGCAAACACAGCGAGACCGAGATCCGCGACCTCGTACGCGGGCAGCTCCACGAAGTCGGGCTCCCCGCCTCGGTTCAGGACAGGAAGCCGGCCGAGCTTTCCGGCGGCATGAAGAAACGCGTCGGCCTCGCTCGCGCCCTCGCCTTGCAGCCGGAAGTCATGCTCTACGACGAGCCGACCACCGGACTCGATCCGATCATGACCGACGTCATCAACGAACTGATCCTGCGCACCCGGCAGAAAAGTCCGGTGACCAGCGTCGTCGTCACGCACGAGATGAAGACGGTCCGCAAAGTCGCGGAGCGCGTGATCATGCTGCATCCGCTGGCTCGGCTGCGGCCGGGCGAGAGTCAAATTCTGTTCGACGGCAGCCTGGACGAGATGGACGACTGCGCCGATGCGCGCGTGCGTCAGTTCGTGCTGGGCCAGGCGGGCGATCGTCTCCAGGAACTTGCCAGTGCGTAACCGGAGGAAACCATGAACGACCAGGCCATTCGCTTCCGTATCGGCATCTTCGTCCTCGCCAGCCTTATCTTGTTGGCGGTGCTCATCACACTGTTTGGCGGCTTCCCCGATTTCTTCAAGACGAAGAACACCTACACCTTTCTCTTCGACGACGCTCGCGGCATCTCGGCCGGCGCCCCCGTCTTCAAGTCGGGCGTGAAAGTGGGCCAGGTGCAATCGCTGGTGCTCACGCCCAAGGGAAAAGTCGAGATCGTCGTCGCCCTCGACGAGGCCTATCCCTTGCGTAAGAACGACGTCCCCACGCTCGACCGCGCCTTGCTCGGCGGCGATTCGACCATCCTGCTCAACCCCGATCCCGAGAACGGCGACGTCGCCGTCATCGCGCCGGGCGCCGTCGTCCCGGGGAGCATTCCGACCGACGCCAACGCCCTCATTCGCAAGACGGGAGACCTGGTCTCGCCCGCGCAGGAAGCACTCGTCGAAATGGGGAAAACGTTTGCACAGACCAACAAGATCCTTGAGCGGATCGACAAGCAATCGTTCAACCGGCTGGAGATCGTGGTCAAGAAGGTCGAGGGGATGCTCGACGAAATCCAGGGGGGCGTGAAGTCGGCGCGCGAAGGGCTTCCCGACGTCAAGAAGACGCTCGACGAAATGCAGGACGTCGCCAAGGCGATGAAGACGGTAATTCCCGATGCACGCAAGGCGCTTCAAGAGTTTCAAATGACGGCCATGACCTACGGCAAGCTGGGCGAACGGGCCGACGTGATGTTGCAGATGTACGAGCCGAAGTTGGCCAAGACGCTGGACAATCTCGAGATGGCGACGACGAGCGCGAACAAACTCCTGAGCGAGGACAATCGACAGAACGTCGCAGATATCTTGAAGAATACGAAAAACGCGAGTCAGGATTTCGAGAGCTTGGCCAAACAGGGACGCGAGTCGATGCAGAACCTGGACAAGGCCCTCAAACCGCTCGCGGAGCGGGGCCCGGCCATCGCCAAAAATCTCGAGGAGGGGACCGACAAGTTCAACAAGTTCCTTGCCGACGGCCGAGAGTTGATTCAGCTGATCGGCCGGGCGGAGGGGACAGTGTCGAAGCTACTGACAGACCCGGCCCTTTACAACAACCTCAACGACTCGGCGACGGCGGTGACGAAGATCTTGCCGCGGCTGGACCGCGTGATGCGCGACGTCGAGATCTTCGCGGACAAGATCGCGCGCCATCCGGAACTGTTGGGCGTCGGCGGCGCCGTGCGACCCGCGTCGGGACTGAAGTAGCCGTGCGGAAAGCCCAGGGATGGCGATCCCTGGGGAAGCGCCGAAAAACGTGATTTCTCGGCGATCAGCGAAAAAGTGACGATTCGTGGCGCTTCCCCAGGGATCGCCATCCCTGGGTATTCGCGCGCGAGGTTACCCCTTTTGCAGATGGGCTTCGACCATCCACAGCCATTTATCGATGCCGCGCGAGATTTCGGTGAACAGGTCCGCGGTGTCGGCATCGCCAATCTCGTCGGACTCGTCGATCGCGTTCCGGACGCCTTTACCGAAACTCGCCAGCGCCGTGGAGAGCGCGTTCACGTGATCCTGCCATGCGGCGATCTTGATGGGATATTCCTCGAGCGTCGACCTGACAGCCACTTGCCGCGCCGTCCCCTCGGCAACGCCGCCCAGTTCGACGGCGCGCTCGGCCAATTCATCGACGTACTCTTGCACAGCCGCGTTGATCGCGTCGAAGAGTAAATGCAGCCCATAAAAATTCGGACCCTTCACGTTCCAGTGCGCCTGCTTCGTCTGCGTCTGCAGATCGATGGCGTCGGCCAATCGGGCGTTGAGCAAGTCGACGATCTTCATACGTACGGTTTCGGACAAATCGTTCTTCGTGGGATGGAGCGACATCGTAGATTCCTCCAGGAGATGTTAAGGTTCGATCCCTCTATTTTAAGCACGAGGCATGCCAACATCAAAATCTAGGGGCGACCTTCATACAATGCCGGATATGGCGGCTTTCGTCTACGCCCTGAACGGCGACTTTCCCGCGCTCTGCAAACGATGCATCGCAACCCTCGGCAACTTCGACGGCGTCCACCTCGGACATCAAACGCTGCTCGCGGAAACGATCGCCCGCGCGCGGAAAGCGGGCGCTCCCGCCGTCGCGCTGACCTTCGACCCTCCCCCGGCGCGGGTGCTGCGTCCTGAAGTCCATCAGCTCTTGCTCACGCCGCTGACGCGCCGGGTCGAGTTGTTGCACGGCTACGGCATCGATCACGTCGTGGTCTTGCGCGCCTCGCTCGAACTTCTCAATCTCGAGGCCGAGGATTTCTTTCAGCGAATTCTCGTGAAAGGCCTCGAGGTGAGAGGTTTGGTCGAGGGCTACAACTTTCAGTTCGGCAAGGGCCGGCGCGGCACCGTTGAGTCGCTTGCGGCCTTGGGCCAATCCGCGAGGATCGACGTGGCGCTGATGCCGCCGCAAGACTTTCACGGCGGCGTCGTTTCCAGCAGCCGAATTCGCACCGACCTCCTCGCGGGGAACGTCGACGACGTCGCGCGGATGCTGGGCCGAGTGTATCGCCTGTGGGGCATGGTCGGGGCGGGACAGCGCCGCGGCCGAACGCTCGGCTTTCCGACGGCGAACCTCGAGTCGCCCGAAAACCTGGTTCCCGGCAACGGCGTCTACGCGGTGCGTGTGCTGCACGAAGGACGCGATTGGCTCGGCGCCGCCAACGTTGGGCCCAACCCGACCTTCAGCGAGACGACTCGAAAGGTCGAAGTGCATCTGCTGGACTTCGCCGGCGATTTGTACGGCCAGTCGCTCGCGGTCGACTTCGTGCGGAAGCTGCGCGACCTGCGCGGCTTCGCGTCGTCTGCGGAATTGGTCGCGCAAATCCAGGCCGACGTCGCCGCGGTGCGGGGATTCGCGTAAAATTACTGAGCGACCCAAATGGAGTTTCTTCCCATGCGTATGCTCATCCTCGCCCTCTCTCTCATCACTAGTTCGGCTTACGCCGTTCCCCAGGGCTACGACGAGATCGCTCTGCCTTTCATCCAGCAACACTGCCTCGAATGTCACGGCGCCAAGAAGGCGATGTCCGGCTTTCGCATCGATGAGATCGGCGCCGACTTCGCCGCCCCCAAAGTCGCCGAGCACTGGAAGGAAGTCATCGACCGCATCAATGTCGGCGAGATGCCGCCGAAATCTCGGCCTCGTCCCGAGGCCAAGCAAGCCGCCGCGTTCGTCGCCTGGGTGAACGTCCAGCTCAAGGAAGTCGAACTCGCCGCCAAGAACGCCGGCGGGCGCATTCCGATGCGCCGGCTCAACCGCGATGAATACGCCAACACCGTCCGCGATCTCCTCTTCCTCGACGAAAACATCGTCAGGCCCCTCACCGACGACCTCCCCGGCGACGGCAAAGCCGAGGGGTTCGACCGCCTCGGCCTTGCGCTCTTCTTCGATCAAACGCAGATCGAGCGCAGCCTCGCGGTGGCCGAGAAACTCGCTGCCAAGGCCATCGTCGACGATCCCCCCAAGACCAATCGGATCCTCAACACCTTCGGTTTCCTCAAAAAACGGCCTCCCGAGGACATGGTCGAGGTCTTCCCCGCCTTCACGCACAAGATCCCCCGCGGCGCCCAGGACCGCATCGTCAAACCCGACGTCATCGAACACATCCAGGGTTACCCGACTTACCGCAAGGAACTCGAGGGCTGGGGCGTCATCGACCACTTCAGTATCGCCAAGGTCGCCACGCAAGACGGCTACTACCGCATCCGCATCAAGGCGAAAGTCGACAACCGCGCCCGCACCATTGCCAACAAGTTCCGCATTTTCTACGGCATGGATTCGATCATTCAGACGGAAGCCGAGGCCCTGGTCGATCCGTCGGGGACGACCGAAGTCGTGATGTTCCTGCGCGGCGGCGTCGGCGAGGAAGTGAAGGGGCCGCAAGTGCTCCGGCTCCTCTGGAACCACACGGAAAAGTCGGTCATCCGCGAGCCGAACTACATGAAGCTCGTTTCACAATGGACCGGCCTGCGCGGCAAGATGGAGCAGGCCGCCGCCAAACGCGTCCCCAAGGAAGAGATGGACGCGCTCAAGAAAGATCGCACCGAACTCGAAAAGAAGCTCAACGCCTGGAAGGGGGTCGCCAACATCTACAACCCCGACATGGACGTCGAGAAGCTCCCTCGGCTCCTCATCGAATCGATCGAGGTCGAGGGCCCGATTCAGAAAGATTGGCCCCCGCCCAGTCACAAGGCCCTTTTCTTCGCCGGCGACGAACGCCAGGACATCGCCTACGCTCGGGAGATCTTCACGAAGTTCCTGCCGCGGGCATATCGCCGGCCGGTGACGAAGGACGAGATCGAAGCCATCGTCTTGGTCGTGCAGACGGGAATGCAGAAGAGCAAGCTGGGCTTCCGCGACGCCATGCGACTCGGGCTGCAGCGCGTGCTCTGTTCGCCGGGGTTCCTGTTCCTGCAGGAGCCGGCCGGCGCCAACCCGCAAGCTCGGCCGCTCACCGATCACGAACGCGCGACTCGGCTCTCGTACTTCCTCTGGAGCACGATGCCCGACGACGAACTCTTTTCTCTGGCCGCGCAGGGAAAACTCAAGGACGCCGTCCCCGCCCAGGTGAAGCGCATGCTCGCCGACCCGAAGGCGGATCAGTTCGTGCGGAACTTCGCGGGCCAATGGCTCTCCGTCCGCGAGTACAGTTCCGTGCAGCCGGCCGCGGAGTACAAGGATTACGACAAGACGCTCGAACGCGCCTCCATGCACGAACCGTTCGCCTTCTTCGCCGAGATACTGAACAAGAATTTGGCGATCACGTCGTTCCTGGACAGCGACTTCGTCGTCATCAACGAACGGCTCGCCAAGCACTACGGCATCGACGACGTCAAAGGCCCCGAGTTCCGGCGCGTGGCCATCAAGCCGGAGCACAACCGCGGCGGCGTCCTCGGCATGTCGGGCCTGATGACGTTCCTCGCCGACGGCACGCGCACGTTGCCGATGCGGCGCGGCTCCTGGGTCTTGCGCGAGCTGTTCAACGAGCCGCCCAACAATCCGCCGCCCAACGCAGGCGAGATCCAGCCCAACACCGCCGGCAAAAGTCTGACCGTACGGCAACGGCTCGAACTCCACCGCAAGGACGCCATCTGCGCCTCGTGCCATGCCAAGCTCGACCCGTACGGCCTCGCGCTTGAAAACTACGACGCGATCGGCAAATGGCGCGTCCGCTTCAACGGCGAAGGCTTCCGCGGCAACAACGCCCCCGTCCTCGACGTCAGCGGCGAACTTGCCGACGGCACGAAGTTCGCCACGCTCGCGGAGTACAAGGCGGGCCTGATGACGCAGAAGGACAAGTTCGCGCGGGCGCTGAGCATCAAGATGCTGACGTACGCCCTGGGCCGACCGGTGGGGTACGCGGACCACGCGGTCGTCGAGACGCTGACCGGCAAGTTGAAGGACGACGGGTACCGCATCCAGACGTTGATCCAGGCGATCGCAGCGAGCGAGCCGTTCAACACGAAGTAGCGCGGATCGTTCTCTTCAACGAAAAAGCTAACCACAGAGACACAGAGAGCACAGAGGAAGAATGGAAGAGGAAATCGAATCGACGCTTCTTCAGGACGATTTCTTACGAATTCTTGCCTCTTCTCTGTGCTCTCTGTGTCTCTGTGGTTAATGTTTCTTCTCCGTCTTCATACAATGCCTTCCTACCCGAAGGAAGTGACATGTTTCGCGCCATCTTCGACAAGATCAAACAGGGACTCGCCAAGACCCGCGCCGTCTTCGGCTCCGTGGCCGAACTCTTCGGCCTCAAAGGGCGCGTCGATAAAGACTTCCTCGCGGAACTCGAGAAGCGTCTCTATCTCGCCGACGTCGGCACTGTCGCCACCAAGGAAATCGTCGAACGCGTGCGCCAGGCTTTCCAGGACAAAGAGATCACCGGCGACGTCGAAACCTTCGTCAAGGCACAACTCAAATCGCTCCTCACCGACGCCAGCCCCGGCCTCACGTATCAAACGACCGGCCCGACCGTCCTCATGATCGCCGGCGTCAACGGCTCCGGCAAAACGACGTCGATCGCCAAGCTCATCAAGCGTTGCCAGGACGAAGGCAAGAAAGTTCTCGTCGCCGCCTGTGACACCTTCCGAGCCGCGGCCGTCGAGCAGCTCACCATCTGGAGCCAAAGGCTCGGCTGCGACATCGTCAAGAATCAGCAAGGCAGCGACCCCGCCAGCGTCGCCCATGACGCCTGCGACAAGGCCAAGGCCAAGGGCTACGACGTCCTCATCGTCGACACCGCGGGCAGGCTTCACACGCAGACGAATCTCATGAAGGAACTCGACAAAATTCGCCGAATCGTCAGTCGCCAAATCCCCGGCGCCCCGCATGAAGTGCTGCTCGTACTCGATGCGACGTCGGGACAGAACGCGATCATCCAGGCCGAGCAGTTCAAGAAGACCGTCGATTGTACCGGCATCATCCTCGCCAAGCTCGACGGCACCGCCAAGGGGGGCGCCATCTTCGGCGTCAAGCAAAAGCTCGGGCTCCCGGTCAAGTTCATCGGCGTCGGCGAAAAGCCCGAAGACCTCCAGCCGTTCGACCCCGACGCCTACGTCGAAGCCCTATTCGAGAAATAACCATGCTCCGCCTCGTTTGCCTGCTCGCCTGCGCCGGCTCCGCGTTCGCGCAGGGCGAACTCACCGTCGTCGATTCCCAGGGCGCCCTGCGTCCGCTCAAAACCTGGCGCTACGTGACCGGCACGCGCAAGCTCGCCTGGCTCCCCGAGAAGACCGAGGCGCTGGAGCTGCGCGAAGAGAACTCGACCTCCCTCGTGCAGGGAATCTTGACCTTCGTGCCCCTGGAGAACATTCAGTCGATCGACTTCGACGCCGCCAAGAAGACCGTGGCCGTGAATGTATTGGTCGCCGATGGCAAAACGGTCACGCTCACGGGGACGACGAAATTTCTCGGTATCAACAAGATCGCCATCGAGACCGACGTCGACCTGGGCGACTTCGGCAAAGCCGCCGCCCTCTACGTCGGCGGCGCCGAGCGCAACGGCATCCGCGCCATTCGCTTCCCCAATCCTAAACCCGCGGCCGTCGTCCCGCAGGGGAAACTCGCCAAGATCGTCGGCCTTGACAAGGAGAAATCCAAACACGAGGCGGTGGGACTGACGCCGCTCTATCAGACGGGGCCGACCTGGGAAACGAAGCCGCACTTGCATTTCAAACCGACGACGCAGATCGAGTTCGCCAACGTCGTGCGTCTCAAGTATCATCCGCCGATCGACAAGAAACAGCCCGCGTACTACGAACTGGCGGCCGGCGACGGCAACATGGCCAAGTTCGTGCTGCTGGAAACGCCCAAGCTCGCGGGGCTGGTGGGCCGAGTCCCCGCGGGATATCGGTTGTTTCCGCTGCACACGATCGCGGAGTTGTTGGCGGAAAAGTAAAAAACTGTCCGCTTCGGGTCGAGGTTGTGTTACAACTGGGCGAGCGGGGGGCGTTCGTCCCCCGGTACTTGGTGCCCATGCAGTCGACGTCATCGCGCAAAACGTTTCGGAAGTGCGCGACGTACCGGGGGCTGACGTCCCCCGCTCGCCAACAATGGAGGATCGCCGTGCCCTTCATCCGTATCATTCTCGCCATGCCGTTGCTTCTCAGCCTCACGCTGCCCGCCGGCGCCCAGACCAAGCACGCCCTGCTCGTCGGGGTGAGCGACTACGAGCATCTCGATCCGAAGTTCAACCTCGTCGGCCCTGCCAACGATGTCCTGCTCATGCAGGATCTGCTCGAAACCCAGTTCGGCTTCCCCAAGGCGAACATCAAAATACTCGCCGAACATCAAGGCAAGTCAGGCTGGGGCACGCGCGCCAACATCGAGGCCGAGTTCAAACGCCTCGCCCAGGTCGCCAAGAAGGGGGACCAGGTCTTCATCATGATGGGGGGCCATGGCAGTCAGCAGCCCGAGGATCCTGACGCCAAGGAAAAGGAACCTGACGGGCTCGACGAAATTTTCTTGCCGCGCGACGTCGGCACATGGGACGGCGGCACGGGTCGCGTCAAGAACGCCATCCTCGACGACGAGATCGGCGTCTGGCTCAAGGCGATCCAGGACAGGGATGCCCACATCTTCATCATGTTCGATTCCTGCCACTCCGGCACCATGGTTCGCGGCGTCAACGAACGCGCCCGCCAATGCGACCCGACCGGCGCCCTCGGCATCCCCCAGGAAGTCCTCACCAAAGCCGCGATCGACGCCCGCAAGAAGGCCGTCAAGAAACGGGGCGGCAGCGACTCCGATCGCAACTCCGTCACCGCCGACCGCCCCGGCATCGTCGCCCTTTACGCGTGCCAGTCCAACGAGGTCACGCTCGAACAGAACCTGCCGGTACACGCCGAGGATGCCAAGTCGTACGGTCTGCTCAGTTTCACACTCAACGAAGTCGTCCGCGGCGCCGCCAAGAACGGCGGCAAGACTCCGACCTACCGCGAACTGATCCAGCGCGTCCACGCCAAGTACAAGGCGATGGGCCGAAACTCTCCCACGCCGGAAATGGAAGGCGACCAGGAGATCCGCGACCGCGAATTTCTCGGCGTCAAAGCCTGGCCCGGCAAGGCCCGCATCGTGCTCAAGAAGGACGGCTCCAAGTGGAAGATCAACCAGGGCGCCCTCACCGGCATGACCGAGGGGAGCGTCCTCGCCGTCTATCCCCCTGTCGACGAAAAAGACGCCGACAAGATCGTGGGCCACGTCGAAGTGAGCCGGGTGCAGATGTTTTCCGCCAGCGTCCGCCCCTGCGATTTCGAGAAAATCCCCGCCAATAGCGAACTCCCCGACGGCGGCCGTTGTGAGGTCGTCAGCCTCGACTACGGCATCGAGAAACTCAAAGTCGCGCTTGACCCCGAAGACGACGATGGCAAGCCGCTCACGCCCGAAGTCGCCAAGCGGGTCTTGGCGGAACTGGACAAGGCCGTCGGACGCGCGAGTCAAACTGTGACGCGCGTGCCCGATTTCAAGGACGCCGACTGGCTGGTGCGCTGGCACAAGAATCAGGTTTTTCTCGTGCCGGCCAAGGAGTGGAGCAAGCGCGGGCCCGAAGGAGGCGCCCTTTTCGGCCCCTTCGAGATGAACGACAAGCTCCCGTTCAAACTCGAGAGTAACCTGCACAAGGTCGCACGGGTCGCCAATCTCCGCAAAATCATCGCCATGTCGGAGGAGACCACGCGCGGCGGCGCCGACGAGAACCAGCTCAAGCTCGACATCGAACTCCATGCCGTCAAGGGCGATGCCCTCCGCGGAACCGTGCTCAAGTTTGGCGATGCCGGTCTCAAAGTTTACGACGAAGACGCCATCCGCGTGCACATTAAAAACGCCAGCCGCTTCGCGATCGATCTGACTGTGCTGTACATCGACAGCGACTACGGGATCCTGGCGCTGTATCCGGTGAAGGGGCGCGAACTCAACCGCCTGAAGTCGGGCGAATCCGCTCCGGCAATCCTTTTGGATTTGATCATCGATGAAACGATCAAGGAGAAGCTCATCGACCCGAAGACGAAGCACGTCAAGGCGGGGCTACTAGAGAACCTGATCTTCCTGGCGGCCAAGTCCCCTGCGGAGGGGGAGCCACTGGAGTTCACTGGCTTCGCGCAAAGTTCTCTCGACCGCGCCCGCGATTGGGCCATCAAGCCAACCGCAATCAATTCGCCCCTCGGTAAGGTCTTTCAAAATGGCCTTTACGGCGCCGGCACGACCCGCGCCGTAAAGGTCCGCGAGGTCGAGCAGTTCGGCTTCACCTCCGTCCCCTGGACGCTGCGTCCGGAGTATCGGCCCAAGCAATAGGGACTACGCCATGCGGCTCACACTCGCGTGCCTGCTGTTCGTCGCGGCGCCGCTCGTTGCCCAGGACGCCGCCCTCGTCCATCTTGATGCGCTGGCGCGCCCCACGATCACGCTGCTCGCGGCCAAAGACCTCGGCAAACCCGCGCCGGAGGGCGGCCTGCTCGTTTGGAAAGGCAAGCGCGGCGCCGAACGCTGGCGGGCGATTGCCAGGGGGACGCCGCTCCCCGTAACCGGACAGGATCCCCCCGCCGAACAGATCGTCCCCCTCGGCGTTCGCTCCGGCGGCGGCTCGGCCTCCGGCGGCGATTACGCGCAAATGACCCGCCAGCTCGACCAACTCCGGGGCGCCACCCTCATCCGCGATCTCCAGTCCAGTTTCCTCACCCCCGCGCGCCAGGGGCGCCATCTCGAGCCCAAAATCACGATTCGGCGGATGAGCGAGAACGGTAAGTTCCCCGCCGACCAGGCCATCCTCGAGCTGCGCGGCAAGGAGAGGATCCGCTGGACCTTCGACCTCCCCGCAGGGATGGCCGCGATTTCATGGGAACAGACTTCCCTCGCCAAGCAGATGCCGGCAGGGCTGCCGCCGGGCGTTTACCATCTCCGCCTCGCCTCGAAGGCCGACAAGGTCACCGATTTCACGGTCGCCGATCCGCTCGAGCGTCAACGGTTGCTGGCGCCGCTGCAGCAAATGGCGGGACTCACGAAAACCCGGCACGCCCCAATGTTTCTGACGTTTGCGCTCGATCACTTGCTGAGTCAAACCGCCGACGAGGGCGTGCCGAATTACCTGTGCGATGCGTTCGATCTTCTGGACTTCGCTCCGGCGGCGAGCCTTTCGCCCTACCTGCGGGCTCAGCGCGAAACGTTGGCGAAGTGGCTCGAGACGCCGCCGACGGAGCGTAAGGACGCAGTGCAAACTCGGGCCCAGCTTGCGGACGAGGTCGGCATCCCGGCTCTCGACGCGTCGCGGGCCGCGATCCTGAGAGGCGACTGGACCTTGGCCGAAGAACTTCTTGCGAATAAAAACCTACATAAACTCGAAGAAGAAGATTCTCGTGCAAAGGGCCTGGCCCAGCTCTACCGTGCGGTGCTCGCCGGCGAAGCGGGCCTCGCGGATGAGGACGCAGCCCGCACCGCCTTTGCCGCGGCGATTTTGACGCTGAAGTCGGCGCCGGCGCTCGATCGCTTCCGCGCCGCCAGCAACTTCGCGGACTTTCTGCAGCAGATCGCCCAGGATCATCTTTACAACCACGCCCTCCGCCAGGCCGCCAAGATCGACGCGTCGATGCTCCCCACCCTCAAGCTCTGCGCCGAAGCCGACGAACTCTACCGCGAGGCATCCGCCCTGGCAGGAGAAAAACACCGGTCGGCCGTCGCTCTCAACCGCGCCCGACTCGCGCTCTTGCTCGCCGACATTGTCCGCACCCTTGAAACAGGCGCCGAGTTCACGGCCCTCCAATCCGCCTGCGCCGGCGCCGCCGAGTCGCATTTGCAAGCCGCGGACGTCGGCGAACCGCTGCAGCGCGGCATGGTCCGTGAACTCCGGGGCATGCTCGCCTTCCGCGCCGGCAAACATCCCGAGTGCGCCAAACTCGCGCAGGAAGCAATGCAGATCTACCTCGACGCGGGATTCCTCGCCGGCACGGAGAACCTGCATCGCCTGCTGAGCCTGGCAAGCGCCGACCGGCGCGAGGCGCTGCGTCACCTGCAGATCAGTCAGCTCATCTCCGAAGGGTTGCGCAACCATCTCCCGCCCGATAACGTCGGCCGGGCGAAGGCAGGGTTTTTCGCGCGGAAAGCGTGGGTTCTTCAACGCATTGTCGAACGCTTGCTCGAAGACGGCAAGCCGGCCGAAGCGCTGCACTACGCGGAACTCTCCCGCGCCCGCGGCCTGCAAGACATCTTGCTCGCCGCCCAGACTTTTGCCGCCGACGACCGCAGCCGTCCCGGGCAGTTGCCGCTCGAACCCCCGTCGGTCGCCGAGATGCTCAAGGCCTGGCCCACGGACGTCGTCGCGCTCGAGTACGTCCTTGGCCAGGATCGCGCTTACGTGATTCTGGTTACGAAAAACAAGGTGCAGGCCTGGCCACTCGTAGACGAAGCCGGGGTTCCGATCGAGCCTCGGCTGCTCGTCGCCCGGGTGCAGACGTTCCTCAAAAACATCGAAGGGCAGGCCGACAAATTCACGGAGCAGCTCATTCAGAGCCGCAAGTTCGACCATTCCTGGCAGCACGACTTGCACCGCTTCTACCGCGAACTGATCCCCGCGGCCGCCGCTCAGGAATTGGCGAAAGCGCAGACTGTCGTCATCGTGCCGCAGCACATCTTGCACTACTTCCCGTTCGCCGCCCTGGTGACGGAGCCCGACCCTCGCCCCCTCGGCCCGCTCGAGGTGCCGCGCCCCAAACACCTGATCGACGGCCCGTTCGCCCTGGTGCAGGCGCCCTCCCTCTCCGCGTGGAGTCTGCAGCGGCAATGGGATGACCGCCCGATTCGCAAGGTGCACGCCATCGGGCTCGTCGAAGCCCCCGGCGCCGACGCACTCCCCGGCGTCGAAGAGGATCTCAAAAACCTCCGCGCCGTCTTCGGCTCCGCTCTGCAAGGTGAACTGCAAAAAGAACAGGCAACGGTGACCGGCGCTCGCAACTGGCTCGCCAAGCCCGGTCTGCTCTTCATCGGCACGCACGGTTTCAACAACGCCGATCGCCCGCTGGAGAGCTACCTCATTCTTCTTGCGGACAAGAACCATTCGGCCGGCCGGCTCACCGCCGGGGCCATCTTCGCGGAGAAAGTGCGTGCGGATCTCGTCGTACTTAGCGCCTGTTACTCCGGCCTGGGCGACCGTTCGCCGCTGCCGGGGGACGACCTGTATGGCCTACAGCGCGCGTTCCTGCAATCCGGGGCGCGTTCCGTCATCTCCGGTTTATGGGACGTCTACGACGGCACGGCCCCGGCACTCATGAAGGACTTTTGCGTACGACTAAAATCGGAACAACCCGCGGCTGCGGCTCTGGCCGACGCACAGCGGGGCTTCCTCAATAAATTGCGCAGTTCCGCTCAGCCGGAGATTTGGCTCCATCCCTATTTTTGGTCGGTCTACACCTTCTCGGGCGACGACCGCGTTCGTTTTGCGCCTTAACCGCGTCGATCGACTCCCATGTCGCCCTTGCCGATCAGTTCGGCCCGACCGCACGCGGCCTGACGGCCGGCGGGAGCGGCAAGACGTTGACGAACGTCTCCAGCGGCATCACTTCAAACGCCACGATCGCGCCCGTCTTCGAGACTTCGTAGCAGCGGCCGAACTCGGCGCCGAACGTTGTGCCAGCTTTGATTAGAGGCGGAGCCGGACGTGGCGGTCCGCCGGGAATCGGGGCCGCCCCGCCTGCTCCGATCATGCGGTAGTCGCCGTCGCTGAGCTTCGTGCGGAACTGAATGCGAATCCGCTCCGTGTCCGGCAGCCACGATACGGACATCAATTCCGCCTTTTCGCTCGGTCCAGGAAGTTTGCCCCCCGGAACGATCTTGAGTGCCAAGCCGTCGACCGCTCGCTGTGCGGCCGGCATTTGCCCTGCCAGCCAACCGGCATGCACCTGTTGAATGCGCGCGACGACCTCGGCTGTCTTGAACGGATACTCGCGGGTTCCCTCCACGACCTTGAGCTTGGTCGCCACGAATGCGTCGACGGCGGGGCTCCCCAAACCTTGATTCACCTCGGCCTCCACGAGCACGTACTTGCCGACGATGCCGAAGGATTTGGCAATCTCCGAGTTGGCCATCGCCAGCGAAGGGTAGACCTGCACGACTTCGCCTTTGAGGCCCGTGGGGACTTGTAGGTTCGAGATCTGCGGATTGGGCGCTTCGGTGACCATGTACACCCAGCGATAACTCACTTTGCCGCGCGCGAAGCAGATGTGATCGGGCGGCCCCGATCGGCCTTCATTCGCAAGCAGCTTACCCGGTTCGGCGACGAGAATGCCAATCGCCTTCGCGGGGAGGGGTTCGTGCTTTTGATGCGGAAAGGACCCGGCTCGATCCGCGACGATCGTTTCCTGGGGTTCCTGAGCAGCGAGCCCCGCTGCCAAGAACGGCGTAGCGAACACGAATCCAACCCATTGATACGCGACCATGTTTCGACTTCCTCTCGTGGGGGCGAGTCCGCATTCTACCCAAATGCCTCGGAGGATGCCAGCACTTGGCCGAAGACTTGACGGGTCGGCGCGAAACCGTCAGAATGGGCACATGAATAGCGATTGAAACGAACGCACTTTCGCATGAAATCCCCAGGGATAGCATCCCTGGGCTTTCGAGAGGCCGTTCAACACTTTTTGGAAACCGCGCTCCTCATGGATATTCCTCAATCGACACGCCTCTACGAACGTGCCTGCCAGAGTTTGGCGACCGGCGTCTCCAGCGGCATTCGCCGGCATGCCACGCCGAGCCCCATGTATTACGAACGCGCCGACGGGCCGTACTTCTTCGACGTCGACGGACACCGATTCCTCGATTACACGCTTGCCTGGGGGCCGCTCATCGTCGGCTCCAATCACGCCACGCTCAACGCCCGCATTGCGGAACAGCTCAGCCGAGGCTATACGTTCGGCGCCCAACATCGCGCCGAGATCGAAGTGGCGGAACGGCTCACCCAGCTTGTGCCAGGGGTCGAGCAGGTCATTCTCTCGAACTCCGGTACCGAGGCCGTGCAGGCGGCGCTGCGGCTGGCGCGGGCGAGCACCGGGCGCGCCAAGTTCGTCAAGTTCGAGGGGCACTATCACGGTTGGCTCAACAACGTGCTGGTGAGCTACCGCCCCAAGGCGAGCGATCCGGTCGAGACGACTCCGACCTGCGGCGGTCAGCCGGCGAGCGAATACGCCGACGTCATCAGTCTGCCGTGGAACGATCTGGGGGCGCTGGAGCAAGCGTTCGCCAAATACCCGGGCGAGATCGCGGGCGTCATCACCGAACCGATCCTGGCCAACTCGGGATCGTGTCTGCCGGAGCCGGGATATTTGCAAGGATTGGTCGATCTGTGCCGGCAGCACGGGGCGGTGTCGATTTTCGACGAGGTCATCACCGGTTTTCGCATCGCGCTGGGCGGCGCCCGCGAATACTTCGGCGTGCAGCCGGACCTTTCCGTGTACGGCAAGGCGATCGCGGGGGGCTTCACGCTGTCCGCGGTGGGGGGCAAACGCGCGATATTCGACGTGCTGCGGCAGGGGACGACCCTACATGCAGGAACGTACAATGGGCACCCGATTAACCTGGCGGCTGCACTGGCGACGCTTGAAATTCTGAGCGAGCCGGGAACGTTCGCCCGAATGCACGCGCATGGCCAGGCGATCCGCGCGAAACTGCAGAGCAAGAGCCTGGCGACGACGGGCGTGGGCACGATCTTCAGCGTTCACTGGGGACAAAAAACGCCGCCGAAGGACTACCGCGCCACACTGCAGTCGGACATGGCAAGTTACACGAAGTTCCGCCTGGGTATGCTCGAAGCGGGCGTGCTACTCCTCCCCGACGCTCGCTGGTATGTCGGGGCGGTGCATGGCGAGGAGCAACTCGCGCAAGTAACTTCGGCGATCGACAAGGTGCTCGGCTGATTCGCGGGGCAAAGTCCGGAACATAAGCTAATCTTCTGGTCTACGGATCTTGCGGAGACCGTTCAGACCCAGATGCACCAGTCTGGTGCGCAGGACAAACGAAATTTTCCGGAAGTCACGGCAATACCCCGTGAGCGAGGTATTGCCTTTCGTTTTCTTCTATCCGTAACTTTCGCAAAAGATCCCGACA